>JBEAPR010000066.1:0-34813 GCA_041164265.1 Bacteroidota bacterium
AAAGCATTTGGAGGAGAGGTACAACTATTAGATGCTGCAAGTTTAGAACCCATTGCAAAAGCTTCCGATAGTTGTTCCTCTACTCGATATGTGGTAATAGCTCAAAAAAAAGATAGCTACTCTTAATGGTGCATTCCGTGTTTGTCGCCATCCTTACAAGCACCCATAATGCCATGAAATACGTCGTGAAGTGCAATAATAGCTTCTTTCAAATCCTCATCTGAGGACCCTCCTTCTACCATTTCACTTAGCGCTACTGATTGAGATTTAAGTTCTTCTAGTCGATTTTCTAATTCTTTGCCTTGATGCTTTTCGGGGATGGCTATTTCTCCCCAGGAAATAGATTGATCTGCCAATTCTTTATAGCGCTCTTTTAGAGGGGCTAAATTATTTTCTTCAGCAGGATGAAAGGTTGCAGCCATTACATCGTGGTAACTATCCATAGCTTCATCCCATGGATTGGTCTCAACAACCTCTTCCACAACAGAAGTTTCTTCTTGATTAGAGGTATTACCTTCTCCACAGCTTTGCATACCCAAAAAAGGAATAGCTATAAAAAAAGTGAAAATGGATTTTTTCATTTTTCAAATACTTTTAGATTGTGTTTATTAATTCAAAAGGAAACGGTTATACTCATAATTTATTATAAAAAAATTCTTATGTCACAAAAAAAATGGAGTTTAGAAAATAAAAAGGTATTGATTACTGGAGCTAGTAAGGGAATTGGTTGGGCTACTGCTTCTGAAATGGGAGATTTAGGTGCTGAGCTGTTTTTAGTTTCTAGGAACCGCGTACAACTCACCGATGCAACTCAAGAACTTAAGAATAGAGGAATATCTGTAACAGCGATTACAGGTGATATTACCATTAAAGAAGACCGGGAAAACATAGTTGAAAAGATAAGGGAGACAGGAGCTTCACTTGATGCTTTAGTGAATAATGTAGGGATGAATATTAGAAAAAAGATGGTGGAATACACTTCCTCAGAAGTTCAACAAATTTTCCATACCAACCTATTTGCAGCTTTAGAACTTACTCAATCCATCCACCCCATGCTCCTTAATGCTGCTCCTGCTTCCGTCACTATTATAGGGTCCGTCGCTGGTTCTATCGATGTTAAAAGTGGTGCACCCTATGGAATGACTAAAGCGGCTTTAATTCAGTTAGTCAAGCACTTGGCTGTAGAGTGGGCCCCTGATGGAATTAGAGTAAATGCTGTTTCTCCATGGTACACTCATACTCCCTTAGTAGAACCCGTTTTAAAGGATCCAAAAAAAATGGAGCTCATTCACCAAAGAACTCCATTTAATAGAATAGCTCAACCTGAGGAAGTAGCGTCTGCAGTTGCCTTTTTGACCATGGATAAAGCTTCTTATATTACTGGTCAAAACCTCGCCATTGATGGCGGATTTCTGGCCAATGGTCTTTAAGAGATTACTTCATATTCAACTGCAGACAAGTCTTCCTGATTCAATTCTAAAGGCTTTTGGGGACTTTTACAGCTGGTATTTCCCATAAAGGGAGGGCAACCCACATTAAGAATTCCCTGTGCCAAAAGAATGCCTCCAGCTCCAAGAACAAAAATGGAGTCACTATAGAAAAAATAACTTCCTAGAAATGAAATACCTATTGCTATTCTCCATATTCTAACCCAATTCAATTGTTTCATTTTTTTTAAAATTATTGCCCTTTAAACAACTGCCTCGATAGCCTTTTCAATTAACTCTTGAGAAATTGTTGTTGGGCATTGATATCCTGTTTTAGGTGTATCTGATTGCTCAATTGCTCTCCATCCATCTTTTATGTCAACGATTTGATCTAGCCCTCTAGATTTTAAAATTGAAGCTGCAATTAATGACCTATATCCTCCCAAACAATGCAAATAGTAGGTTTCACTCCTGCTTAATCGCTTCATATTATTGTTGATATAGTCCAAAGGGAAGTTCGTAGCGTTTTCAATATGTTGGGACAAAAATTCCGTTGGTTTCCTCACGTCTAAAATAGAAGTCGCTTCTCCGTTAGCCATCTTTTGGCTCAATTGATCAGCAGTAACCGTTTCAATTTGATCCACTTCCTTGCCCTCAGCTTTCCAGGCAGCCATACCACCATTTAAATAACCCAAGGTATTATCGTAGCCCACCCTGGCTAATCTGGTAACAGCTTCTTCCTCTCTGCCTTCATCCACAATCAGCACGATAGGTTGCTTTAAATCAACGATTAAAGCGCCAACCCAAGGCGCGAAATCACCATCCAAGCCAATAAAAATAGAATTGGGGATGAATCCGGCTTTAAAATTTTCAATTGATCTAGTATCGAGCATTAAAGCTCCATCATTTTCTACCGTCTTTTCAAAATCATCTGGAGATAATGCCTTGGCACCTCTGTCTAAAACCTCATCAATACTACCATATCCCATTTTATTCAATTTTGCATTTTTAGCAAAATATTGAGGTGGGGGTAATAATCCATCCGTTACTTCTTTGATAAATTCCTCTCGGGTCATATCTGCTCTGAGGGCGTAATTATTTTTTTTCTGATTTCCCAAGGTATCGAAAGTCTCACTACTCATACTTTTGCCGCAGGCGGAACCTGCACCGTGAGCAGGATAGACGATCACCTCATCTGGTAAGGTCATGATTTTACTTCTCAAACTGTCATATAGCCAACCTGCTAAATCTTCTTTTGTAACCGATCCTGATTTTTGAGCCAAATCTGGTCTTCCAACATCACCTATAAATAGGGTATCTCCTGTAAAAATGGAATGCGGCTGCCCAGCCTCATCCATTAGTAAATAAGTAGTACTTTCAGGGGTGTGTCCTGGAGTGTGAAGCACTTTAAAGGATATATTACCCACCTTAATGATTTCTCCATCCACCGCCTCGTGTTTTTCGAAAGTGGTTTCAGCATTTGGACCATATACAATGGTTGCACCAGTTTTCTTGGCTAAATCCAAATGTCCTGAAACAAAATCTGCATGGAAATGAGTCTCAAAAATATATTTAAGAACTGCCCCCTCTTTTTTTAGCTTCTCCAAATAAGGACGAGTCTCCCTTAAGGGATCAATAATGACTGCTTGCCCTTCACTTTCAATGTAATAAGCGGCTTCCGCCAAACACCCGGTATAAATTTGTTCAACTTTCATATCTTAAAATTTTTATATAAACACATGAAAATATGAATATTTTATCATATATCCAAATGTATGTTTATTGGTTTGGAAAAGCGCCAAATGACCCATTTTTATGCGGTCTGCATTCTTGCCATTTCTACGTCATTCACAGAGCCACCATTATAGAGATCATCAACCCCTTTGGCTTTAAGCATCGATACTGCCATCCCACTTCTGTTTCCACTTTGGCAAACTAAAATTAATGGTTTACTCATTTTAGCAATCTCCTCGCTTCTTCCAAGAACCTGATTAAGTGGAATGTTAATAGCACCTTGATTGTGTCCATGATTAAATTCATAAGGTTCTCTTACGTCGATTACGGTTGCATTTTTGTTTTTAAGTAATTCTACTAAGTTCATTTTTGTGTTTTTTTAAATTTATTAAAACAAAAATAATATGGTGGCTTACACTCATATCGTGATTTGTATCACATTAATAAAAAAAGAAGAAATGGCTTTTAATTAAATCTATCATAAATCATTCAATTCCCTTTGATATGGTTTATAATATCCGATAATGAGGAGTGAGATTATGTCATTTACCAGTTGAAATCTTTTAAAGTTTAATCCTGCAACTAAGCCTATTGATTAGCATGACTTATATTCAAATTGAAATGAATACGAGACCCCATTTAAAGAAAAATTGAAATTTAAATTCCTCCTAGCCAAAAGGAAAAGAGGTGACTTATTCCATCTATTTAGGAGTTTGCTTGAGTAGTATACCCGTCAAATTTTTGACTGGTGGTTTGATCATAATCATCAATAGCATCTTGAATACTCATAAAGAAATGATTTTCACCTATTTTTTCAATCAGATGAGCCTTACTCATAGCATCTCTGACAGGTCCTTTTACACTTGCAAAGGCAAATTCGATACCCTGTGCCCGATATTCCATGACCATATCTTCCACCGCTTTGACTGCGCTACTATCCATATTATTGATGCTTTCTGCATTGATAATGATCATCTTTAAACCTTTTCCTTTTTGTTCAACAAATTCATCTATTTTAGAACTGAAATAATTAATGTTGGCGAAGTACAATTGAGCATCAAATCTCAAAATCAGCACATCTGGTCTTACTTCCAGGTCATCAAAGCGATCGGTATTTCTGTAAAACCTTGAATGGGGAACTTTTCCTAGAATCGCAATATGTGGTCGGGTAGTTTTAAAAATCAATAATGTCAAAGAGAGAATAACGCCTATTCCAATTCCTTGCTCTATACCCAAACTTAAGGTAGCTACAAAAGTAGCAAGAAGCATAGCGAAATCTGTTTTATTGCTGTGCCAGAGATGTTGGGCTTCTTTATAATCTATTAATCCAAAAACAGCTACCATAATTACACTGGCTAAAATAGCTTTGGGTAGGTAATAGAATAAGGGAGTTAAAAAAAGCAGGGTCAAAATAATAAGTCCTGCACTTATTATGGCAGCCAATCCAGTTTTGGCTCCAGCTTGATCGTTAACCGCCGTTCTTGAAAAACCTCCTGTCACAGGAAACGATTGAAAAAAGGAACCGCCAATATTAGCCAATCCAAGTGAAATTAATTCCTGGTTGGGGATAACTTTATAATTTTTATGTCTGGCTTGAATCGCTTTGGCAACAGCTATACTCTCCATGAAACTGACCAAGGAGATAGCTAAGGCGATTGGAAATAAATCTTGAATCAATTCCAAGTTAAATATAGGAACACCCATTTGGGGCAATCCTTTGGGAACTTCTCCGAGAATCAAAACGCCATAATCGGTCAGTCCCAGACCCCAAACTGCTAATATTCCAAAAACAACAGCTACCAATTGTCCAGGAACGGATTTAAAATATTTCTTCATGATTATAATGAGGGCAATTCCCGTCAAACCAATTAATAAGGTTAAACCGTTGATATCAGGCAAAGCTTTGAAGGCCTCATTCAAAATCACATGAATGTGGTGACTTCTAGGTAATTTGACACCTATAAGATGTTGTAATTGGGATATACCTATAATCAAGGCAGCAGCTGAGGTAAATCCACTAATCACCGGATGGGATAAAAAATTAACCAAAAAACCCAACTTAAATAACCCCAGCAAAAATTGGATGATTCCTACCATTAATGCCAGCACAATAGCATATTGTATAAAAGCATCTGTTCCTTGTTCAACGAGGGTACTGATACCAGAAGCGGTAAGCAGAGACACCATCGCTACAGGCCCAACAGCTAACTGTCGAGAGGTGCCCATCAAAGCATAAATGATTAAAGGTAAAGTAGCGGAATACAACCCATATATGGGGGGAAGTCCAGCAATCATGGCATAGGCCATTCCCTGGGGAATCAACATGACGCCAACGGTTAATCCTGCTGAAAGGTCCCCTTTGAATTGTTGATTAGTATAGCCTTTGACCCAAACCAAAAAAGGAAATATTTTACGAAGAATCATTTTTTTTATTTTTCCCCAAGGTAATAAGCCTGGTTTACAAGATTTGTGACCCAATTCACTTAAGCGAATTTAAGGCTAATAACCCCCCTTCTAGATTATAGATTTCTTTAAATCCAGCATTATAAAGCAGGGCACAAACTCTAATACTTCTTCTTCCAGTTCGACAAAAAACGAAATAAGCAAACTGAGGGTCTAATGATTCAAATTTTTCCAAAAATTGAGTGCCTAGATAATTAAGTTGTAGGGTATTGTGGAAAGATACTGGTTGATACTTCCATTCTTGGTCGGTTCTTACATCCAAAAAGATA
Organism: Bacteroidota bacterium; assembly: GCA_041164265.1. GTDB lineage: Bacteria > Bacteroidota > Bacteroidia > Chitinophagales > Saprospiraceae > CALAZP01. The sequence goes on from JBEAPR010000066.1 coordinate 5,894, forward strand.
GTATTAGGATTAATTTCTGCAGTCTTTATAAATGATGCTGCATCCAAATTGTTAATTTTACTTTTCCACAATTGCCACCTATTGACTTCACAAATATTTTTTCCCAGCCCCATTTAAACCATTTTTACGAAGTTGATATTTAAAAATAATCATAAAATTTAAGATTATGAATCATGCTGCCGGTTTTAATTTTGGCCTCGCTCTATCTGGAGGTGGGGTAAGAACGGTAGCTCAAGTGGGTATTATCGAGGTCATGATGAATATTGGAATAAGCCCAAATATCGTTTCCGGAACGAGTGGTGGAGCTATTGTAGCTGCCTTATTAGCCGCGGGCAATTCTCCTCAACAAATGATGGAATTTTTCACCAGTACCACCTTTTTCCATTGGTCTAAATTTGCCATGTCTAAAGCTGGGCTTTTGGATCCAGAAAAATTTATCGAGGCTTTCCTCAAATTTGTTCCTTTTGAAAATTTTGAAGAATTACCCATTCAACTAAAAGTGGTCACTACAGATTTATTAGCAGGCGAAGAGCGGGTAATTGAAAAGGGGAATATCGTAAAAGCAGTTCTGGCTTCAGCTGCATTTCCCGGAGTATTCGAACCCGTAAAAATTAATAATCGTCCTTTTGTGGATGGCGGCATTTTTAATAATGTTCCAGCCAATATCATAAGAGATTCCTGTAAATATTTAATTGGAATAGATGTAAATCCTGTGGTAGCTGTAAAGGAGAAGGATCTTCAAACTGCTATTAGTGTGATTAAGAGATCATTTGAATTAATGAGTCGCTACCAAACCATTCAGGCTAGAGAAAATTGTGATTTATATATCACACCTGAAGGAACAGATCAATATTCCCTTTTTGACATCCAAAAAGCCAACGAATTATATTTACTAGGTAAAAAAGAGGGCAAGAAATATGAAAACAGGTTCAAATCTCTTGCCCAATTAATAGCTCCGAATCAAAACTAATCCTTAATGTAATAAGTTGACTCATCTGGTTTGAAGGCCCGTTTCATCCACAGTGGTCTTCGCAAACCATTAGGACCAGGAGCAGGTCTCGCCATAGCCAACCACTCTTTATATACCTCAAAAGATTTATTGGTATCTACAAATACATCTCCGTACTTGTCCTTGGCATCAGGCACTTCAATTCTGACTTTTTGATGCCAACAATGCATCCCGCTAATAGGATCTGGATGTACTGGGAAAGTTATATTTTGGTGGACTCCTCCATCCGCCCAGAATATTCTGCTACTATCAGGATCATCACTAGTGTATGGCTTAATTCCCTCGATAGTTTGCATCTTCCAACCGCCCTTTCCATCATTATCAATTTTAACGGTATTAACTCCCCAGCGATTCCCTTTGGCATCCTGAGGCCTTCTCCATCTACCTAAATGGTGAGAACAAGCAACTATGCCAGGTTTCATTCCTTCTGTAACCCATACTTTATCAATGAAATAGCCGATTTCAGTATTAATCTTCACTAAATCTCCCGTTTGGAATCCAAATTTACCCGCATCCTCTGGGTGCATCCAAACTGGATTTTGATTGGATATTTCATATAACCATTTGGCATTGGCCGATCTAGAGTGAATCAAAGTAGGTAGCCTGAAAGTAGGTACTAAAGGATAATCTCCCTTACTTCTATCCATATTATCCTCGTGAATATGACTCTTAATATAGGTTGGAATAGCGTATTCGGGCCATTTCCAATCAATCATAGTCTGAGAATAAAACTCATTTTTCCGAGATGGCGTAGGGAAGCCAACTACCGCTTGGCCATTGACCACTACTCCTATAGCCTTACCGTTTTTGCTCACTACTCCTGTTTCAGGATCAGTAGTAGACCCCTCCAAAGCTTCAGGCTTAAGGGCCTCTAAGTGCTTGTTATAGGAAGTTTCCTCTACCACAAAAGCACCGTATTTCTTCATGTACTCTAAAGCGGAAATTCCCTCTTCTGCTGCCTTTTCTGGTAAGCCCTTAGTGTGGTCAAAAATATATTGATAATACTCATTGATATTCACTTTTTCTCCGGGTCTATAAGGAGAAATAAAATGCTTTTTGATACCCAAACTTCCGTCTGGGTCTATACGCCATGATAATTCAATCCAAAATTCGTCTTCTTCCCAAACCTGCCCAGGATTAACTTCGTAAGTAAACTCTACCTTTTTGCCTAATCTTTCAGCAGCTGCTCTCAATACAGGTTGGCGGAAAGCTATCCACACCCCTGAATGAGTTTCATAACTATTCAAATCATGTCGCTCACTTGCCAAGCCCATAGGAAGCACATAATCCGCGAAAAAAGCAGTTTCATTCCAAGTAGGCGTTAATGCCACGTGGCACCCAAACATGTTTTCATCAGAAAGGGCCTCCATCCATGAAAAACCGTCGGGATAGGTCCAAACAGGATTGAAGACTCTTGTAAAATAGACATCCATTTTACCCCGCTTTTCTTTTAAAAAGTGCGGCAACAAAAAACTCATCTCAAAATAAGCCAATGGATATTCCTTCGGAAAATGGAGCTCGTTCCAGAATTTTTGGCCGGAAGGAGAACTGAAAACTTTCGGATGAAATTTGTTCCAAGAGTTAGGTGAAGTTCCTCCTGGTGTACCGACGCTTCCCGTAATTACATTGAGGAAATGTAAACAACGAGAAACAGCCCAACCACCAAGATTTCCACTAGATGCACTCCGCCAATTATGCGTGGCAAATCTACTTCCAGCTTCTCCAATTTGACGAGCCACATCCACTATAGTTGCTGCTGGTACCCCACTTTCCTTTTCCGCCATTTCTGGAGTGTATTCCGCATATTCTTCAATCATAGCGGCAATGAACCCCTCAAAAGTAGCTGGCTGACCACCTTTGACAGCTCCCATATACTCTTGCCAATTCACCCAATTCTCCAAATATTCCCTGTTGTAAAGCCCTTCCTCTAGAATAATCTTAACCATAGCCAACAAAACAGCAGCCTCAGTACCCGGATAAGTTGGCATCCAATAATCAGACATACTAGCTGTGTTGGATAATCTTGGATCCATTGTAGCCAACTTGGCACCCTTCATTTTAGCTTCAATTATCCTTTGGGCATGAGGGTTAAAATAGTGTCCACTTTCTAAATGTGCAGAAATTAAAAGGATGAATTTAGCATTAGCATGATCTGGAGATGGTCGGTCATGACCATACCATATAGCATACCCAAATCTCGCTCCAGAAGAACAAATATTGGTATGAGAGTTGTGACCATCGATATTCCAGGATTGTAACACCCTTTCCATATAACCCTCATGACCAGGACGTCCCACATGATATGCAATTTCATTGTTTCTGCCTTCCTGTAAGGCCTTTCTAATTCTTCCCGCAATATCATCCAAAGCTTCCCCCCAACTTACCCTTTCCCATTTGCCTTCTCCTCTCTTTCCAACTCTCTTCAAAGGATATAAAATCCGATCGGTATCTTTTATCTGGTTGATAGTGGCTGGTCCTTTTGCACAATTTCGTCCCCTACTTCCCGGGTGATAAGGATTGCCTTCAAACTTTCGAACAGTCATGTCCTCCTTATCGATATATGCCGTAAGCCCACATGCAGATTCGCAATTAAAACAAGTGGTAGGTACAATCATGTAATTGCGCTTATTCCTTTTAGGCCAAGAGGTAGCTTCGTATTCCTCCCAGTGATCCCACTGCTCAATGGGGGGAAATCCCGTTAAATCTCCTGGTTCCGTAATCCGGTTTGCCGGATTGGGTTCTTGTTGATGAAGGTTCGGAATAATCCTAAGAGATTCCGCTATTTTCTCTATTAAAGATGGTTTTTTCTGATTCATATTAGACCAATTGAATTTTTTGAGGAGCTTCAATCCAAATTTTTTCCGTAAGGTATATTCCTATTAAAACAACCACTCCACCTATGGCGACCATAGTAGGATCAGAAGCACCAATTGTAACTAAAAATACGAGTGGAAGTAGGTTACCAAAAATTACCGCTCCCCACCAAAAATTATTTTTATATCTACCTTTAATAATCATATCTACTGTTTGCCGAGCCTCGGAAGTAGGATGCGTTAAAGTCAACTCCACCAACATAGTCAAAAGGTTAGCAACGATGGAAACCAACATAATGGTTTTGGTATAAGCAAACCAATCTGATTCCAAACCAGTAAATAAACCGATGATGGCAAAAGAGGCACCACCAGCCATCAAACTGTGAATTAACATGTGCAATACCAAAGCAGGGCTCTGCCAGAAGTCCCTTCCCTTAGCTTGCGCAAACAAAAAGGCGGTATAAACTGCTAATATTAGAGCAAATATTGCAGTGGCATATTGAATCAAATCACTAACCCAACCCGATATTTCCCAAAATTTAAAAGCAATAATTGCCGTTAACAATCCTCCATATACTGTCAAGGTGTAGCCTCCTTTCACTAACCAAGAATTCCATTGGGGACGCAATAAAACATTTAAAAATCTATCAGGTCTATCCAAATCCATAATAAGTAAAATACCAGTTGCTCCTAGGAAAAATAAACCCAAACCTAAGCCCCACCAGTCAGCAACGTCATTGATTGCTGCAACTCCCGTAACAGATGCGATAAAAGCTACGAGAAACAATCCAGCAGCTATAGCCTTGGTAGTGACGTAACCCGGAACTTCCCATCCCCACAACACCCCTTTTTCTGGAGCATCGTACACTCTTCTCGGTTGTTTCATCAAAATATCAATAGACCTTACCGGACCCTTCCCAGCAATTTCTCCTGCAGATGCTCCTTGTCCACTATTTTCTAATACCGCACCTAGAACATCTCCACTTGAAAATGCTAGTTTTTCAGTTTCCTTAGCATAATGACCAACCCCTCTTACTTGATTAGACCAAAGGTAAGTACCACCCTTTTCAGTAGCCATCGGATTAAGAGAAGCCTCATCTCCATTGATATAAAACAAATTAGGTTGCGTATCCTTAGCGGCCTTACGCACAGTAACTTGTTCTCGACCTAATAACATGGAGATTTCAGATTCTGGATCATCCATATCTCCTGAGATAATAGCGTGTTCTGGACATACATTTACACATGCAGGCTCTAGACCAATATCTACTCGGTGGGCACAATAATTGCACTTGGCTGCAGTGTGATTATTAGGATCTATGTATAAGGCATCATAAGGACAAGCTTGCATACAAGATTTACAGCCTATACATCTTCTGTTGTCAAAATCTACTATACCATCTTCTCGTGTAAACAAGGCCTCTACTGGACAAATTTCCACACATGGTGCATCTGAACAGTGATTGCATCGCATCACCGAGAATAATCGACGAGTATGCGGAAAAGTACCCTTCTCCACTTGCTTAACCCATGTCCGATTTACCCCAACAGGTACAGCATGTTCTGCCTTACAAGCAGTAGTACATGCGTGGCACCCTATACATTTGCGGTTGTCAATAATAAAACCAAACTTCATCTATATTATTTTGTGGTTAAATACTATATCGTATAAAAATATGAATATACATTCATATTTCAAATTATTATTTTGTAAAATTCTTGTATGGTTTTATTAAGCTCCTCCTTCCACTGCTGAATGGACATTCAGATGAAAGCAATTTGCTCCAATTTCAAGGCTGACACCAAATTTTTCTAAAACATCACGAATGGGTCCAATGGCTCCAGAAATTCTAAAGGTGGTATTTTGATTTTTAATCCACCTCACCAATTCCAAAAGTTCCATTGCTCCGCTGGAATCCATATCGCTAATACCCTGAGCATCCAGAACGAAAAGAATAGGAGGATCTGGCTCCGCGTTATAAAAATCTTCCACTTGTTTTCTAAAATAAGCGGCATTTCCAAAATACAAAGGCGCATCAAATCGAACTATTAGTACTCCTTTTTTGCGAATAGCCTGCTTAAATCTTAATACATTTCTGTATAAATCAGCCTCTGGCAATTTACCTAATACCGCCACATGCGGTCTTGAATTTCTATAAATAATAATGGCTAATGAAAGAATAACACCAATCATCACGCCATCTTGAATACCTAAGGTCAAAGTAGCAAGAAAAGTCACTATAAGACTGAGAAAGTCCCTTCTATCATTCTTCCAAAGATGAACCGCTTCCTTATAGTTAATTAGACCTACGACAGCTACTACAATAACCGAGGCTAAAATGGCTTTAGGCAGATAATAAAATGCTGGAGTCAAAAATAAAAGGATTGATGCAATGACCACAGCGCTTATAATGGAGGACAGGCCAGTCTTCGCACCCGCCTCATCATTAATTGCAGATCTTGTAAAACTACCTGTTGTGGGATAAGATTGAAAAAATGCCCCACCAATTTTTGTAATACCTAGAGCAAATAACTCCTGATTAGGTATGACTTTATAATCTTTATGCTTCCCTTCGATGGTCTTTGCTATGGCTAAAGACTCTATAAAACTAATCAAACAAATCGTAAGGGATAGTGGTAATAATTGTCGGATGACTTCCCAATTAAAAACAGGCATAACCATTTGAGGAAGCCCTTGAGGTACTTTACCCACAACTGCGACTCCCTGCTCATTTAACTTTAAAAAATAAACCCCAACTATACCTAAAATAACAGCAATCAATGCCCCAGGAATTTTTTTGTTGACTTTTTTTAACCAAAAAATCAATGCTATTCCCAAAATTCCTAGCAAAAGGGTAGTATAGTGAATTTCCCCAAATTTTTCAATAATTGATCCCACGATAACATGGATTCTATTACTTCTGGGAATGGAGATTCCCATCAAATTCTGAAGTTGAGAAATTCCAATAATAATAGCTGCGGCGGAAGTGAAACCGGAAATTACTGGATGGGATAAAAAATTAACCAAAAATCCCAATCTGAAAACACCTAGCAAAACCTGTATAATTCCTGCGATTAATGCTGTGGTAATAGCATAGGAAATGAACTGCGCCGAGCCTGGTTCGGCAAATTGACCTACTCCAGTGAGGATTAATAAAGAAACCAATGCCACCGGACCAACCGAAAGCTGGCGCGAGGTCCCAAAAAAAGAATATAACAATAAGGGTAAAATACCTGCATATAAGCCATATATCGGAGGCAAACCAGCTAATAGCCCATAAGCCATACCCTGTGGAACCAGCATAACAGCCACTGTAAGTCCCGCATTAAAATCTCCTGATAAATAAGCTTTTTGGTACCTTGGAAGCCACTCCAAAATAGGCAAGTATTGAGTTAATCTCACGACCTGGTGATTTGATTCCCAATCAAATCTATGAAATAAACAACATATATTAGAATAATGTGCCGAGCTATTCTATTCGGGAATGAATTTGATTGAGATGGAATTTACACAGTGCCTGGTATTTTTAGGGGTCATTCGCTCCCCGACAAACACGTGTCCTAAATGTCCTTGGCAGGACGCACAAACGATTTCAGTTCTTCGACCATCCGAATCTGGAACTCTTTTTACACTATCTGGTATTTGATCATCGAAACTTGGCCAACCACATCCAGAGTCAAATTTATCTCCAGATCGATACAAAGGGGCATTGCACCGCCTGCACGCGTAGGTTCCCTTGGATTTATGGTTCCAATATTCACCAGTAAAAGCCCTTTCAGTTCCTTTATATTCTATGACCCGCTCTTCTTCAGGAGATAAAGGATTCCAGTTTGATGGTTTCATATCCCTGTTTTTCTAGGAAAATTGGTGTTCCTTGATGATTTTCTTAGCTTTTTCAGCATGTTCGGAATGCGTATAGACTTCTACTGACCCGATTGAAGGGATAACAGAATCTGAAGAACTAATGATATGACTGACCACCCCATTTTGCTTTAACACATCTTCTATCAATTTAGCTTGCGTCAAATCTCTTGCGTTGAATATTATTTCCCAACCTTCTTTCATGATTTAAAATTTACTTAAAAAAACAATCCCAACTCAGCTAAAGTTGGGATTGAAATTTTACACTCACTAGTTTTTAAAAATCTTTAAAACACTTTTACAATATAAAAATTATTTTAATTTCCACCAAGTATCATTGGCAATCCATCAGGCCCACTACCGACGATGACCACTTTACTATTGGGCGAGTTAGCCAACTGAAGAGTGGCTTCTATACCTTTATCTCTAAGGATATTGGGCGAAAGACTCGCATTCAATATTCTGTTTGCCTCCGATTTAGCTTGTGCTTCAATTATTTTTCGTTCAGCTTCTTTACGCTCCTGTGCTAAAATATACTCATATTTAAGGGCGGACTGTTCCGCTTCCAATTTTTCTTCAATAGCTGTTTTAACCTTAGCAGGGAGGGTAATATCTCTAATCAAAGATGCTCTCAAGTCGATATAATTAGATTTGAGGGCATCCTCTAAATCTTGTTGAATCATATCTTGAACTTCCTCTCTTCTTGTAGAGTACAATTCCTCAGGGGTAAAGCGACCTATAACTTTCCTTACTGAGCTTCTAACCTCTGGTCTAACTAAGGAAGTAAGGTATTCTTTTCCAAATGTCTCATGCAACTCGGGAATTTCTTTAAAATTGGGGTTAACCCTCACAGTAATGTCTACTCTGATGGTAAGACCATTACTGGATAATAATTCCATTTCCTCTTCAATTTGTTTTTCCCTTACATCATATACATACATAGAATTCCATGGAGCAATCATATGAAAGCCAGGTTGGTAAATATTTTCTTTATCCAAACCTCCGCTAAAACGTCGGAACAAAACACCTCGCTCTCCTGCGTCTATGGTTAAAAAAGTAGCGTTCGAGAAAGTCAAAATGACAATCAGAATGATGGAAATGATAACTCCCGTGGTAATAAGTTTGCCTTGGTTCATTTTTTTCGTTTTTAAAGTCAACAGTTCACCAAAAAGTATAGTTCTACTTTGACCTATTTATTTTAACTTTGAAAACTGATAAAAAACCTATAACCCGATGAAAAAGACACTTTATTTTTCTTTAGTTGCTACTTTTATTATTGGATGTGGAGGAGCTACCACCGATCAAACTGAAAGTGATACCACGAATACTGCTGGTCAGGAAGTAGCTGAAGTACCCAAAGAAGATGGAGAAAAGATCTACAAAACCTATTGTGTTACTTGCCACGGCTTATACGGAAATATGGGTGGAAGTGGCGCTTTTGATTTAACAAAATCAGAATTATCTCTGGACGAGCGTATTCAAGTGATCACCAAGGGAAGAAATGTGATGATCGCTTTTGAATCTCTAATGAGTGAAGAAAAAATCAAAGCAGTAGCCGCGTATACGCTGACGCTTAAAGAAAAATAATGCAGTCGGAGGTAACCGTTCTTGGTTTGATGTCAGGTAGTTCTTTGGATGGCCTGGATATAGCCATAGGTCGATTTTATACTTCTGATCAGAATCCTTCATTCCATCATTTCAATTGGGAACTTCTGGATAGTCAAACCGTTCCCCTTTCGGGAAAATGGAAAGCGTTATTACAAGACTTACCGAATCAATCTGCTTATAAACTAGTGGAATCAGATGTCCTTTTTGGAAAATGGATGGGTCGTCAAGTAAATGAATTTTTGTCTAAAACTGAGTACATTCCCGATTTAATTGTAAGCCATGGCCATACGGTATTTCACGCTCCCCATAAAGGTTTTTCCACTCAAATAGGGTGTGGGGCACATTTGTCTGCCGTAACTGGAATCCCAGTTTTGAATAATCTAAGAATGTTAGACATCGCCTACGGTGGTCAAGGAGCACCCTTAGCACCAATTAGTGATTTATGGTTATTTAGAGACTGCGATTTTTTTCTCAATTTAGGTGGTATTGCTAATCTTTCTTTCCTCTCAGAAAACCTAGTAATTGGATATGATGTAGTGGGTGCCAACCAGATCCTCAATCGATTGGCTCAGGAAATAGGTCAGCCTTATGACAAAGATGGGCAGGTGGCTTCATTCGGAAAAATGATACCTGAACTACTAGATCAGGCCAATGCTATACCTTACTTATCTAAGGGCACCCCTAAATCATTAGGCAATGACGAAGTGGAGCACTACTGGACACAATTATTCCTGAATCATCCGGGATTGGTTGAAGACAAACTTCATACGGCATGTATTCACATCGCCCAAGCAATAGCTCAGGCCATTAAGCCATACGCTAACAGACATAAAACTTACCGACTTTTGCCGACGGGAGGAGGTGCATTTAATACTTTTTTGATGCAATGTATTAATGAGGCCCTTTTTCATTCCGCAGTAAAAGTGGAAATAAAATTACCAGACGCACGTATCATTGAATATAAAGAAGCATTATTAATGGCATTGATGGGGTTTTTAAAATTGAAAGGGCTACCCAATTGTTTGAGTCAAGTAACTGGTGCTCAAATTGATTGCTCTGGTGGAACCTTTCATGGAGATCTGGCAAAATGGATTCGATGAAAGAAGTAAAAATTTTAGTAACGGGCGGAACAGGTCTAGTAGGCAGCTACCTCATTAGAAAATTGATATTAGAAGGTTATACCGATATTCATGCTACCTATAGGGAAGGATCGAAATTTGACTTACTGGGTACTGATGTAGATAAAGTAAATTGGAAACAAGCAGACATACAAAATTTTTCTGCTGTTGAAGAAGCTATTGTTGGTATAGAGCAGGTGTACCATTGCGCGGCTTATATCAATTTCAATCAACCGGAAATTTTGAATAATATTAATGCCCTGGGAACAGCTAATATCGTTAATGCTGCTTTAACTGCTGGTGTTAAAAGATTTATATATGTCAGCTCTATCGCAACCACCTCAAAAGGAGTCTCTGGAGAAATGATCAATGAATCGAATTATTTTAACCCCCATGAGAAAAATTCTCCTTATGCAGTAAGTAAATTTTTAGCTGAGCAAGAGGTGTGGCGAGGATTCGCAGAAGGACTATCTGGTGCAATAGTGAACCCAGGGATTATTTTAGGTGGAGGCTATTGGTCTCGGGGGTCTTTACAAATTTTGGATGTAATTAACAAAAAAGTCCCTCTAGTTCCCATGGGAAGTACAGGATGGGTTGATGTAAGGGATGTAGCCACTTTTTTGGTTCAACTGATGAACAGTGAAGTTTCAGAGGAAAGGTTTATACTAGTTGGCGAAAACAGCAGCTATTTAGATGTTTTTGCCTCCCTAGCCCAATACAGTGGCCAGTCATTTAGTCCCATTTTATTAAAGTCTTGGCTTCGAAAAATTGGTAATTTACTGCTTCCGCTTATGATAAAGTTTTCAAAAAACAAAAATTTGATTGCTCCGAGCACCCTCCAAAGAACAGCTCAAAATATTTCATTTAATAATGAAAAATCCACTTCTGTTTTCACTTTTCAATATCGACAGCTAGAAATTACTTTAAAAGAAATAGCAGAAGCAATCCAAAACTCAAAAAATTCCCAAGAAGGTTTTGGATTGCTGTCATTTTAAACCGTATCGTCGTGCTGGTCCTTTGAAAAAAGCCTTTTGAATAAAATTAAACTACCAACTAAGCCCAATCCTGCAAAAATAAAAATCGATGCGGGGTAAGCTACACTATCAGACAGTCCTAACTGTTCAAAAATTCCTCCAACTAATACACCTAGCCCTATTCCAATACCCAAAAAACCAATGCTTAAAATAATTTGCTTGTTGCTATTCGCATTGCCGGATTGAAACATTCTAGCATTGGCGTCCTTTTCGATTAAAGCCATTCGCTCTTTATTTCTCGTTGATAAATACATGTAAAAAACTCCGAAAACAGCAGCGAAAAATCCCAAGGGAATTACAATTTCTTCATTCATCTTATTTAATTGTTTGTTTGTCTCTTGGACGAAAGATTTGGCTATTAGGTTACAATTGATTACTTTTTTTGGCCTTATATTTTTTTTCATTATGAATAGATTCATTATCACAATTTTGTAACCTAATCGTTAAGCTTTCTGTCTAATTTCAAAAAAGCATGGGAGATGACCCGGACTTAGCTCTTATTAAAAAAATTATCAAAGGCGACGCTCGGGCATTTGGAATTTTAATTGACAGGCATCAAGAATTTGTTTATACGATCGTTTTCAGAATATTAAAAACCAAGGAGGATGCCGAAGAAATTACTCAGGATGTCTTCATAAAAATTTACAAATCCTTGTCAACCTTTAAGTTAGAAAGTAAATTTACTACTTGGTTATATACGATTGCTTATAGAATGGCCATTAGTAGGCTCCGAAAACAACAAGTTGACTTAGTTCTTGATTGGGATGGCCAACAAAAAATTGTTTTTGATGATTGGGCTGAAAACCCACTTCACCAACTTGAAAAACAGGACCGTATTAATTGTATCAAGGAAGGTATTAATAAATTGGGGCCCAACGAAGCTGTTGTTCTTTCGTTATATTATCTGAAGGAGTTGAAAATTAAAGAAATAGCTGATATTACTGGAATAAACGAGTCAAATATTAAAGTTCACCTGCATAGAGGTAGGAAAAATCTATACCTAGCAATGCAACATCAAAAGCATTTACAATGAAGGTCAAAGATTCTGATTTAATTAAAACTTGGATGCTTGAGGCGGGGACTGATAAGCCTTCAGAAAACCTGAAAAATGAAGTCTTAAAACAAATTGAAAAATCACCTTTAGGGTACCAACCTATAATATCATCTTATTTTTGGAAAATAATGGGATGGTTTATTCTAGTAGTCATAATGTATTTTCAATTGGAATCCAATGAGCCATTGCCAACTTCTAGTTGGTTCCATTCGTTTTATTCAGGTTATAAAGTGGATCTTAATTTTAATTTTCTTGCCGGTAGTTCTCCTAGTATAACTTATGCATTAATCATATTTAGCATGTATTTATGCCTTTCCCCTACGTTAATACAATGGTGGGAAAAAAGATTAGTTTCTTGATTTTTTCTCAAAGGCATCCGCAAGCGCATGATAGGTAGGTCCTGGAATTCCCTGATTAAAAGTTTGATCATCAATTTGCACTACTGGCATTACTTTTTTATTTGACCCAGTAATAATAACCTCAGCTGCCTCCTTTAAATCTTCGAGTAAAACCGTTCCTTCTCTTACTGTAATTCCCAATTCATTAGCTGCTTCAATTACCTTTTTCCTCGTGATACCCATTAAGATGTCTTGATTGGGAGTCATTAAAGCCCCTTCCTTGTTCACAATGAATACGTTAGACCGAACCGTTTCCAGTAATTTTCCATCAAAATAATATAAAGGTTCTACAGCACCCTTTTTTTTAAGATCGGGAATCAATCTTATTCCGTTGAGGTAATTGATGGTTTTGACCTCCGGTATTTCTCTTTTAAAAGCGGCTAATAATAGTTTGATACCTTTGAGGTACCAATCGGGATTACTCATTACCTCGGGATATTGAATGATTGCTAAGTTGGGTTGGGTGGGGGTGTAACCATCAGGGGAGCAACCTCCTGTTAATAGTAATCTGATACTTCCATTAGGTAATTTATTTTTGAGAATCAAGTCTTGAATATCATCTGCCAGCTCCTTTTTTGTAACTGGCATTTCTAGGTGCATGAGTTTGGCTGAGTTAAAAAATCGCTCCAGATAATCTGCAATAAATAATGGTTGTTGGTTTTTAAAAAGGAAATAATCAAAAATTCCATACCCTCTCAGCGTGGCTAAATCAGCCAAGGGCAAAACTGCTTTTTCCGAAGGAATTAAATTTCCATTTACTTTACTATAGGTAACCATTCTTGTGTTTTATAAAAGTATTATTCAAAATCTCTTTTTGCCAGCAGTGGTTTCCTCATAGCCACTTTAGCGTAAAATCAATTAATTTCTTTTTCCAAACATTATAAGGTGGCGCCAATAGGTCCATTGCACCAGGTATTACTTGTCGATATTCTGCCCGAGCATTGGAAAAAGCCTCGAATCCATACCATCCATGGCCTTTCCCTATACCGCTATTGTTGACTCCTCCAAACGGCAGGTGGTGATTTAAATAATGCACAATACTGCTATTGATACTGGTTGCTCCAGCTCTGGTCTGTTGACTGATTGCCTTAATATTTTTCTGGCTTTTGCTATATATGTATAAGGCTAAAGGCTTTTCCTTGGCGTTGATAAATGCTATTGCCTCATGAAGTTGGTCATAGGTTACCACTGGTAAAATAGGTCCAAATATTTCGTGAGTGAGTAAATCTGAAGTAGGCTTCATACCTGAAATTAGTGTAGGTTCAATCAGAAGTTCTGCTGCATTTGTGCTACCTCCCCACTCTACTTTAGCTCCTTCTTGAAGGGCATTATCCAGATATCCGCTTACCCTATCGAAATGCTTTTGGTTGACCATTCGACAATAATCTGGTGAAGTTTTAACGGCTTCGCCAAAATATTTCACAAGGTAGTATTTTACTTTTTTGACAAATTGATCCTTGATAGATTGGTGGATGAATACATAATCAGGGGCAATACATATTTGACCATTATTGATAAATTTAGCCCAGGCGATTCTTTTTGCCGCGATATTCAAATCGGCTGTTTCATCGATAATGGTAGGAGATTTACCTCCTAATTCCAAAGTAATGGAGCTAAGGTGATTAGCCGCTGCCTTCATAACTTCTTTACCAATACTAGGAGAACCTGTAAAATAAATGTGATGGAAAGGCAATTTCAGTAATGCTTGAGCCACAGAGGCATCTCCTTCTTCCACATGTACTTCATTGGAGGGAAAGATATCTTGTATGATTTTACGAATCAAGGTTGCAGTATGAGGAGTGACCTCAGAGGGCTTCAGTACAACTGTATTTCCAGCCGCTATAGCTGCTAATAAAGGACCTAAAGTTAGATTTAGAGGGAAATTCCAGGGAGCTATAATCAAAACGACCCCTTTAGGTTCGTATCGTATCCAAGATTTAGACCCCAATAAAGTCAGTGGGGTGGGAACAGGATGTGGACGCATCCAATCATTTAGTCTCTTTCTTATAAATTTAGACTCTTGAAGGATGGGATAAATTTCTGAAAGGTCAACCTCAGCTGCTGTCTTTTTAAAATCTTTATACAAAGCGTCTTTAATGGCATCTCTATGGACCATTAAAGCCTTTTCCACTTTCTTTAACTTATTGCATCTGGTCCGAAAATTAGTTTTGGCCACATTAGGCGCGTTTTGTCTAAGCGACTCAAATACTTTGTCAAACTTGTTTTCTATGTCATTCATAGTTGAGTATTTAATTCAGTCGGTGATCGATAAAGGTATAATAGAAAATTCTATGAATGCATATTTGATTATAAAATAAATATTCGTCGACCAAATCTCGCTCTTTGATTCTAAAATAGTGCATAGCAATGATTTAGATTTGTATTTTTTTTATATTTGAACAACCCTGTAGAAGATTTGAAACCTAAAACCAATTAATAAATACATCAATGAAAATTATTCCTTCTTTTTCCTTCAAATTAATCTTCTCTTTTCTATTATTTACACAACTTTCTGCAGCCAAAAATGCCAATCTATTGGGTGATGGAGAGCCAGTTAAAATTTTTTTGGATTGTGGGGTTTGTGATTTTAACTACATCAAACAAAATTTTCCAGTTCTCTCCTATGTGAGGGATGTCAGAGAGGCTAGTGTCTATGTGATGGTTAGGAGACAAAATACGGGTGCTGGAGGCAAAATTTATACTTTTTTCTTTGAGGGGCAGGAGGAGTATATTGGCAGAATGGATACCCTGGAAGTTACCACTGCACCTGACGCTACTCAACAAGAGATTAGAAATACAGTATCCAAGACCTTAATTGCTGGAATGATGCCCTATATCGCAAAGACGGATATGCTAGAGATGCTGGAATTTAAAGTAAATGATGAAATAGAGGAGCAAATTACCCAACCTGTTGATGACCAATGGAATGCATGGGTTTTTGAAATAGGGGTTAGTGGGAATTTTAATGGGGATGACAATTACCAATCTAGTCGGTTTTCTGGTTCAGCCGATGCTCAGCGGATTGTTCAGAAATATAAATTTTTGTTGGGATTGGATTATGATTATAATAGGACGCTTTACAAATTAGAAGATGGGGATTATTTAAATATTCAGCGGAGTTACCGTTTTAGCCATTTATTAGCTTGGAGCTTAAATGACCATTGGTCTATTGGGGAGGCCGTAGAAGGAAGGTCCTCCATTTATTCCAACCTAGATTTTAGTTTGAGGATGGCCCCGGCTGTGGAATATAACTTTTATCCTTATGCTGAATCCGCCCAACGTCAATTTGCCGTCCTTTACAGTTTAGGACCTCGATATTTTGATTATACCAATACCACCGTATTTGGAGAGGATGAGGAATTGAGAGTAAGTCACCAGTTACGGGTTTCGTTTGCCTACAATTCTAAATGGGGATCGGTTCGAAGCAATCTCAGTGCTTCCCAGTACCTTCACGACACCTCGCTTTTAGGTTTATATATGAGTAATAGTGCCTATCTGAGGATTTTAAAAGGTCTTAATTTGAGAATGGGAGGAGGGTTTTCGCTCATTAGAAATCAGCTAAGTTTGGTTCAGGGTGAGGCCTCTCTGGAAGAGGTATTGCTGCGACAGAGAGAGTTGGCGAGAAACTTCAATTATTTTGCCGATTTCGGCGTATCCTATACTTTCGGATCATTTTTTAATAATATTGTGAATCCTAGATTTCCTAGAGGAGTATTCTAACGAAGCAGCCTGTAAGCCATTCTTCCACTTACCAAATCAATGAATATATGCAGGATAATTGGAATTAAAAGAGACTCTGTCAGCAGAAATAACCATCCAAATAGGAAAGATAAAATCCCTATTTTAACCATTGCTTTATATCCTTGATAAAGGTGAACTATTCCAAATATTATGGAAGAAAGGATTAACCCAAAAATAATTTGGTTGGTTAGTTGTATGAAATAAGAGAGTAAATAGAATCTAAATACTACCTCTTCACAGATTCCAGCAGTTACGGCAA
Source organism: Bacteroidota bacterium (assembly GCA_041164265.1). Taxonomy (GTDB): domain Bacteria; phylum Bacteroidota; class Bacteroidia; order Chitinophagales; family Saprospiraceae; genus CALAZP01. Next base: position 22,790 of record JBEAPR010000066.1, read on the forward strand.
GAGCTATATAATGGTGCCATTCTCTTTTACAACTTGGCAAAAAAGGAGTCTGTTGATGAAGACGTTCAATTGTTGCTATTTTATCCAAATTGGGGTGGGTACTCCAAAAAAGCTCTAAAAAATAGGCAGAAATGATAATCAAAACTAAAATTAGTGCTAAAATCGACCATTGTGGACTGTGAAAATTGGTAATTAAATAGTGAAGATCTTTTCCAGTTATCCACCAATTAAGAACGACGGCAGCAAATAGCATCCAAAGTGCTGCAGCATTGGTCCAATAGAATTTAATTTTATCTCCTGAAGACCAATTAACCCTATTGAGAAACTGCTGCTTTCCTTGAACAAAAGAGTTGAGGGGTAAGCCGAGGACTAAAATAAAAATTAAGAGATGATCTAACCAATGCAACTCACTCATTTTCAACTTTTCAAGTAAAAATGACAATATTTAAAAAATTTATTAAATTTGTTCATATTTGAATAGTTTTAATACAAACTATGCTGTAAAAAAACGAAATACATTAATTCAAAAAAATGGGATTAATACTTACACTACTGAATCACAAGGGAGGAGTTGGAAAAACTACAAGTGCCATTAACATTGGTGCGGGTATGGTGGAGTTAGGAAAAAAGGTTTTACTAATTGACTTAGATCCGCAAGCTAATTTGACACTTTCTCTTGGGGTTCCTAGGCAACCGGTGACCATTTATGAGTGTTTGAGAGGTGATTCAGAATTGGCGCCATATTCCGTCAAACAAGGATTGGATGTGGTAACGTCCTCATTGGACTTATCAGGTGCTGAAATGGAATTGATTAATGAAGCTGGTAGAGAATTTATTCTCAAAGAATTAATGGATACCGTCAAAAATGAATACGACTACATTATAATTGATTGTCCACCAACCCTAGGTCTTTTAACCCTAAATGCTTTAGCAGGTTCAGATATGGTTATTATACCGCTTCAAACTGAATTTTTGGCTATGCAAGGGTTGGCTAAACTCAAACAAGTTATTTCAAAGGTTCAAGCCAGAATTAATAAAGACCTAAAAATAGGTGGAGTTATTGCAACCATGTTTGACCATAGAAAAGTATTAAATAGAGATGTGGTAGAGACTATAGAAAAATATTTTGGAGATTTGGTTTTTCAGACAAAGATTAGAGATAATATCGCTCTTGCTGAAGCGCCTTCTCAGGGTAAAGATATTTTTCAATATAGCCCTCAAAGTCCGGGGGCAGATGATTATCTTTCCTTAGCAGAGGAAATCGTTGAAAGAAGTAAATCGGGAGTAGCCGTAGAAGCATAAAATAAAATTAAAGTGGGGAAAAAACAATTTAACAGTGATTTTGATAAGTTTTTTGGAAAGGCTAGTAGTGCCTCATCTACTGCCAATGAAGAAACAGCAACAGCAGTTGCTAAAAGAAAAGAAGTAGATGACAGAAAAGTAGCAGATAGTAAGTCTTCAAACGTGACTCCTGTAAAAAGCTTTCAAAGTAATTTACATGATTTTCTCCAAAATACATTTGAAGAGGCTTTTCAAGAACAATTGGAAGCCAGAAAGAATCCAAAACCTGAGGGTGACATCCCATTAAGTAAGAAAGGAAAACCAATGGGAGGATTAGATTCTTTAATTCGCAGTACAGTAGATCCAAATTCCATACGTATTACACATACCAGGACAGCTGAAGGAGGAAACGTAAGAAGAATTTCCCTCGCATTTAAAGAGCGTCAAATAGAGAAATTAAGAAAAATAGCGAACCTTAAGCGAACGATGCTTAAGGACATTATATACCAAGTGGTTGAAGAATTTATTAATGATTTTGAGGACAAAGAAGATAATAATCATTAATTCTTCTTACTATCTCCTCTCGCTGGTCTGGATAATCTATCCTAATACTTTGGTCTTTAGCTACCCACCTTTCTATTAATGGGAGTTCTAGTAAACTTAATGAATCTAGAGAAGACACCCCTAGTTCTTTTAGAGCAGCTCGATTATAATCTTGTTCAAATTGCCCTTTCATGGGAATGACTAGGATTTTTTTGCCATAAAAAATGGCTTCTGCTGGAGTCTCAAATCCTGCACCACAAATAATGCCCGCGCAGCAGCTAAAACGTTCAGCAAATTTTTTGCTACTTAAAGGTAAAACAGAGCAATTTCCAGCTTTTTTAAATTGTAGGGCGTATTTTGAAAAAATTTCCCATTCTACTCCATTTACCTGATGGAGTATTGAAATCAAGTAATCGTCTTCATACGCTGGAAGATATACCGTATAATGATTATTATTTTCGGGAATTATTTTTCTAATCTCGTCCCTAATAATTGGAAATAATGTTTTTTCATCATAAGCATTAAAATGGAAACTTATCCTTTCATTGAAGGGCGCAAACCATTTAATGAAAGGTCTTGCATAAGGATATTTTTTTTGAGTTAGAGGCACATTTGCACCGAGAAGTGCACTTTGGTGGCTCATAGCGATTACTCTTTTTTTATTGATTTTCCCAGCCCAAGCACCTATTGGTTCGAAATCACTAATAATCAAATCATAAGAGGTAACGGGTAGGGTTAAAATGTCATATAATAATTGAAAAAAATTATTCTTTAGTAGTGTTTGCCACCAATTAATTCCTCCTCTTCGCCCAAAGACATATGAGATTCCTCTTTTAGTGTAATCAATTTGAAAGGAAGTAGGTCGGATTTCAGATGCAAAGCCACTAACCAAAACATCTACTTGAACAAAATGCTTTTTGAGATATGGAACTAATGCCTCTGCTCTAGCCATATGACCATTCCCAGTTCCTTGGATAGTATATAATAATTTCATTATTTTCGCCACTTCAAAAGGCTATAATTTTTTTTATAGGGATTAACGCAGTTAACCCTTTTTCTTGTAATATTAAAGTATTTGTTTGGTCAAAACCAACTTCGTAAATTAATTCTTGTTTAATTTTTATGTTACATATTAAACCCTTTCCCTTTTATTTGTGCATGCTTTTATTTTTAGGTGCATGCGGACCATCCAAAGAAGAAATAGCAAATAATGCAGAAAATGCTACCTGGGCAGAAATGATGAAGATTCACGATGAGGTGATGCCTAAAACTTCTGAAATAGTGAGCCTTTATTCTGAGCTTAAGGAAGTTGACCCTCAAAAAATAGCTGCTAATAAATTGTCATTAGAAGTCCAGGAAACGATAATCCTTTTAGAAGATGCTGAGGAAGCTATGTTTGCCTGGATGAATGCATTAAAAAATTTAAAAATTCTCCGCCTCCAGAAAAATCATGAGGAAATAATGATTTACCTAAAACAAGAGAACCAAAAAATCGAATTTATTAGGGATCAAATGTTAACAGCGCTTGAAGAGGGCTATCATATTAAGAACAAACTTGCCTTATGAGAACATATATTGGGTTATTTTTGGTTAGTATATTTTTATACGCCTGTCAAATGGAACAAGAACAGCTCCCTATTTTAGGGGAAAAGCTGATTGAAGGCACAGACACCCTATATCATACTATTCCAGAGTTTAGCTTTATCAACCAAGAAGGACAAGAAGTTACCCTTGCTACTTTTGAAGATAAAATTTATGTTGTTGATTTCTTCTTCGTGTCCTGTCCAACGATTTGTCCAGTTGTTAAAGCCCAAATGTTAAGAGTATTAGAAGCTTATCAAGATGAAGATAGATTGGTTTTTTTATCCCATACTATTGATCCGAAAAGGGATACTGTCGAAAGACTAAAAAAATATGCAGATAATCTAGGTGTAGGGGCTCCTAAATGGCATTTTGTTACCGGAGATAAAGAAAAATTGCATGGAATAGCTTCTTCCTATTTTAGTATTGCCTACGAAGATGCCACTGCTCCGGGAGGATTTGACCACAGTGGAAGGCTTATTTTGATTGACCAAAATAAACGCATCCGATCCTATTGTGATGGGACTGATCCCAAATCAGTAGATCAGTTTATTAAAGACATTGGAATTCTACTGGAGAAAGGATAATTGGCTTAACCAATTTTCTATTTCACTAAATGCTTGATTTCTTGCCTGCTCCTTGGATAAGATCACGTCGTGTAAGGCCCCTGGTATTTCAACAATGGCAACTTGTTTACCTAATCTAGCGGCACCTCTTTTGATATCATTTACATCTAAGACGGTTTCCGATTCCAAAATTTCAGGCTCAAATGTTGCGGTTTGCCAAGTTTTATCACTATGTAATACCAGAATAGGCTTTTCTATCTGAAGTCCATCTTCTACCATTTTATGGCCCTTTCTTACTGCTCTTACCCAACCCGCATAAAGCGGCACCCCTTCAATGGGTTTCCATGTTGTATTGAACTCCCATTCTCCGTAATAATCTTTATGCAAACTTTTGGCGTAAAGTCCTTCAGGTCCAATGGGTAATGGATGAGTTGGATTAAATTTTCCAATGATGTTATAATAAACTTCTGCAATGGAGAGAATAAAATTAGTTTTCAAATCAAAGAAAGGACTATTGAGAATATAGGCATCTACCACATCATTTTCTCCCTTTTCATGGGCATATAATGAAGCAATAAGTCCACCCTGGGAGTGGGCATTGATGACCAAGTGTTCATTACTGAGTTTGATTCGCAACGCTGCACTATCAATTTCTTGGAAATATTCAGTTAGGTCTGCCGTATAATTATTGCGCATATTATCCTTTAGAGAGCGCCCTGCCCTTCTTAAATCTAGCGCGTAAAAATTATATCCCAATTGATGGTAAAACGATGCCAAATGAACCTGGAAAAAATAATCCCCAAATCCATGAATATAAAGGATAGCTTTGGATGAACTAGAATCTTTGAGAGGGCTGGATAATAAGGTGGCTACTAATTCTATTCCATTTTCTTGACCCAAGATAAACTGATCAATATAAAAACTACTATCTATGATTGAATCCACCTTTGATTTTCCATCGGGATAGATTTTTGAATAGTTTTCTGCTGTTTCATCCGTACCGCAAGCTGTGATCAAAGGAAGCAGGATTATGAAGAACAAGTAGCGAATCATAGCGTTAATTTTAATGATAAAGATAAGACTATATGAGCCAAGTTATGCCAGTTGATGCTATCCAGGGTATGGATAAATTTTTTAAAATGCATTTAATCAATTCACTTTCTGGAATTAAATCACCTTGTTTGATTGGGACCAAGAGTCATAGAGGCATTAATAATTTAGCTCTTTTCAATTCGGTCATTCATCTAGGGGCTGCACCTCCATTAATGGGGTTTATGCTTCGTCCGCTCACGGTCCCTCGTCACACCTATCATAATATTTTGGCACATCGTCATTTTACCATCAACCATGTTACTGAGGAAATTTATCGAAAAGCCCATCAAACTTCTGCCAACTATCCAGAACAAGTTTCGGAATTTGAAGCGTGTGAATTAACCCCTCATTTTTCTGATCAAATTATTGCTCCTTATGTAGCAGAATCGCCACTTAAAATTGGGCTACAATTAGAAGAAACCCATGCTATTCAAGCCAATGGTAATACTTTTGTAGTTGGTAGAATTATAGAAGTCATTTATCCAGATCAGGTGGTGGACGATAATGGGCATATCGATTTATCTGAACTATCAGCTATGGGAGTTTGCGGATTGGAAGATTACTACACCCTTGAGAAAAAAGAAAGATTACCTTATGCTCGACCATAAAAAATAGGGCGCTTACTAGTCATTAGAAGCGCCCCGTGTAACCCCAAAAAACCAAATGATTCTTATTTATCTTTAAATTTGATAGCTAAATAGTTCTTTTTAAAATTTATTGGCCTTGTCAAAAATAAAAAAAATTTTTGTTTGCTCCGAATGTGGAGCGACAGCCCCCAAATGGATGGGGAAATGCAGTCATTGTGGATCGTGGAACACCTACCTAGAAGAAAATATACATCTAGACACTAAGGAAGAGCAAAAGAATAGAGAGTGGCGGGAAAAATCTTCTTCCAAATCTGTTCAACCTATCCCCATAACAGAGGTCTCTAGTACTTCTGCTGTTCGGTTACCTTTTCCCGACAGGGAATTCAATCGGGTGATTGGAGGAGGATTAGTAGACGGTTCTATCATTCTTCTTGGGGGGCAACCTGGCATTGGTAAATCCACTTTACTTCTTCAGATAGCTTTGGCTTTGGATAAGAAGATCCTTTATGTTTCAGGTGAAGAAAGTGAAGAGCAAATAAAAATGCGTGCAGAACGTATAGGGTCGCTCAGCGAAAACTGTTTTTTGATAACGGAAACCAACGTGGTTCAACTATTAAAATCAGCTGTTAAATTTGACCCTACCCTATTAATCATTGATTCAATTCAAACGCTTTCCTCTCCGCACATTGATGCAATGCCTGGCAGTATTTCTCAGATTAAGGAGTGTGCAGGAGAACTCCAAAGGTTTGCCAAAAAAACAGGGATTTCCGTTATTATCATTGGGCATATTACTAAAGATGGAGCCATAGCTGGTCCTAAACTTTTAGAACACATAGTGGATGTAGTTTTACAATTTGAAGGAGAACGTAATTATTCCTACAGGATTCTGCGCACCCTTAAAAATAGGTTTGGATCTACAGACGAGTTGGGGATTTATGAAATGGAAGGTGCGGGGTTAAAGGAGGTAAGTAACCCCTCAGAGCTGTTTCTTTCACAAAAAGATGATGATTTGAGTGGAAGTGCCGTAGCGGCAACTATGGAGGGAATGCGCCCCATGCTTATTGAGGTCCAAGCTTTAGTGAGTCCTGCGGTCTATGGAAATCCACAAAGATCAGCTACTGGGTTTGATATGCGAAGGTTGAATATGCTTTTAGCGGTATTAGAAAAAAGGGGGGGATTGCCTTACGGTCAAAATGATGTTTTTTTAAACCTTGCAGGAGGTATTCGAGTGGAAGATCCAGGGATTGACTTGGCGATTGTGGCTGCTTTGATATCAAGTTTGGAAGATACGGTAACCCCTGCCAATTGTTGTTTTGCTGGGGAAGTGGGATTATCAGGAGAGGTAAGAGGGATTAATCGAATTGAGCAGCGAATTCAGGAAGCAAATAGATTGGGATTTGAAAAAATTTTTATTTCTAAATACAATACCAAAAATCTCGATCAAAAGCGTTTTGAAATTGAAATAATACAGATCGGTAAAGTGCGCGAACTCTATGACAATCTCTTCGGAACCCAATAAAGCCATTTTGATATACGATGACCAATGTTTGCTTTGTCATTATTCACTGCAATTTATCCTTCGCAGAGATGGTGAAGACCAATTTAGGTTTACCGGCAGTCATTCTTCAACTGCACAAAAATTAGTTGGCTCCAGGGTAATGGAATCAGTGGTGTTGATCTATCAAAATCAAATCTATATCAAAAGTAGGGCAGCCATAACAGCCCTTGCTATATTGGGAGGGAAATGGAAACTCCTTTCGATTATTCTCCAGTTATTTCCAACTTTTTTAGCTGATTGGGTTTATAGTATCATAGCAAAATACCGATATCAATGGTTTGGAAAGATGACCAAGTGCAATCTTCCAAACCCCAGTTGGGCAAAAAAATTAATTTCATAAAAATAACTCATGAAAAGAAGGCAATTTCTACAGCAAAGCGCTACACTTTCTGGCCTATTATTAGGACATCCAGCTATTTCACAATCAAATTTGAAGGACCTATTGGGTCATTTAGCTAGTAGCATGGTAGAAATAAGGAATGGTGTAGGCTACTTTACTGGTAGAGGAGGAACCATAGGATGGTTGATCAGTAAAGATGGGATTGTTGCGGTCGATTCGCAGTTTCCCGATACAGCTTCTAACTTTATATCCTTATCTACAGAAAAGTTGGAAGCTCCATTCTCCGCCTTAATCAATACCCATCATCATTTTGACCATACCTCTGGAAATATTGCTTTTAAAGGTTTAGCTGAAAAAGTGATTGGCCATGAAAATGCCTTATCCAACCAAATGGCTGTAGCCCAAAGCCGCGGAAATACCGAAAGTCAATGGTTGATAAACACTCCTTTTGAAAATCAAATGGAGGTTAGGGTGGGGAACCAAAAAATTACGAATTACTACTTTGGACCAGCTCATACCAATGGAGATATCGTAATTCATTTTGAAGAAGCCAATATCGCTCACTTAGGAGATTTGGTATTCAACAGAAGATTTCCATACATTGACAAATCCGCAGGTGCTTCTATAGAAAATTGGATACAAGTATTAGCAAAAATTCGAGGCTCTTTTGATCAGGACACTCTTTATATTTTTGGACATTCCGACAACGGATATGATATTACAGGGACAGCAGAAGACCTTCTAGCTTTTCAAAATTATTTGACTTTGATGCTAGAATTCGTTGCTAAAAGCAAAAGACAAGGTAAATCTTTGGCAGATTTAAAAGCGGAGATTAAATATATTCCGGGAGCAGAAGAATGGAAAGGTAATGGTATTGAAAGAAGCCTTGATGCTGCTTTCATGGAATTAGAGGAATAATATTATTTTTGGCCTTTTAAAAATTGCTAATAATGATTCGTAGAACTGAAATTGCTGCTTTAATAGCCCAACCTGAATTAGGAAAGACTTACCAATTAATGGGTTGGGTAAAATCCTTTAGAGCCAATAGATTTATAGCCCTTAATGATGGCAGTACTATGAATCATTTTCAGGTGGTCTTAGACCTAGACATCATAAAAGAAGAAGATCTAAAAAAAATAAGTTTCCATTCGTGCATACAAGTGACTGGAGCGCTTGCCCATTCTCAGGGAAGTGGTCAGGATTTTGAATTGATGGCTAACGCTGTAACTATTCTTGGAGATAATGCACCTGATCAATATCCTTTGCAACCCAAGCGTCAAACGATGGAATTTTTGAGGCAAAAAGCGCATTTAAGAATGCGTACCAATACTTTTAATGCCATTTTCAGAATAAGGCATGGTGTAGCATTTGCCGTTCATCAATATTTCAATGATAAAGGTTTTTTTTACCTACATTCTCCTATTATAACTGGTAGTGATGCTGAAGGAGCCGGTGAAATGTTTAGAGTATCCACTTTAGATCCTCAACATCCCCCACTTACGGAATCTGGATCTGTTGATTATTCTAAGGATTTTTTTGAACACCCAACGAATTTAACAGTTAGTGGGCAGCTTCAAGCCGAAATTGGAGCGCTTTCCATGGGTAAAGTATATACTTTTGGACCTACTTTTAGAGCTGAAAATTCTAATACTCCTCGTCATTTAGCTGAGTTTTGGATGATTGAACCAGAAATGGCTTTTTTCGATATTGATGATAATATGGAATTGGCCGAAGAATTCTGTAAATATTTAATCAGATATATCTTAGATCACTATCCAGATGAATTAGCCTTTTTGGATGCCCGACTTAAGGAAGAAGAAAAAAACCTTCCACAGGATAAACGAAGAGTACTTTCACTAATCGACCAGTTGAAATTCGTTGTGGATAATGAATTTGAAAAAATCACTTATACAGAAGCGATTAAAATTTTGCAAGCCTCCAAACCCTACAAAAAAAAGAAATTTGAATTTCCTGTAGAATGGGGTAAAGATTTGCAAGCTGAGCATGAAAGATATTTGGTAGAAAAACATTTTCAAAAACCTGTTATTGTTAAAGATTACCCCAAAGCCATTAAGGCTTTTTATATGCGATTGAATCCTAAAGATGCTGAAGTACCGGGAGAAACAGTAGCAGCGATGGATGTACTTTTCCCGGGCATAGGAGAAGTTATTGGTGGTTCTCAGAGAGAAGAGAGATTGGAACATTTAAAAGGCAGGATGAAAGAAGCGAACATTCCTGAAGAAGAATTATGGTGGTACTTGGAATTGCGCCAATTTGGTACCGCACCTCACTCGGGATTTGGTCTCGGCTTCGAACGAATGGTCCAATTTATTACCGGTATGAGTAATATTAGGGATGTCATTCCTTTTCCAAGAACACCCGGAAATGCTGCCTTTTAATATTTTAATACCTCAGGTAATTAGCTTTTAAGTTTACCCCCCTCCATTTTGCAAGTCGTTGCATAGCAAGGGGTTGGTTGCACAACGTAGTATACCTTCGGTAAAAATTAAGCCTCTAAATACTTAAAGACCTAGAAAATCAGCTTCTAAATTTATACTTCCCATTTTAACAAGTTATTGCGTAGCAAGGGGCAGGTTGCTCAATCTAGTCCACCTTCGGTAAAAGAATAGGCTTCTAAATGTTTTAGAAGCCTATTAAAAGAGATATTATTAGGACTATGGTTATTAATTATCGGTGTATTTGGAAGAATCCTTGTACCATTTTCAGTTCCCTTGTTTCCAATCGATATTCAAATACATAGAAATAAACACCATCTGGGAGCAAGGTACTTGACCCTGAAGCATATCCCTCAAAAAATACTCCATTATGACCGTATCCAGATTCTTCATAAATCAAATTACCCCATCTGTTATAAATAGATAATTTGTTTTCCGGGTATTTATCTGCACCAAAAATGATTAGGAAATCATTCATTCCATCTCCGTTGGGCGAAATTCCACTGTATACCTTAACCTCATCTGTAGAATCTGGCATGGTATTGGGCTGAAGAAAATCATAAATGCTGTCCCTATTGATATCCCTAAGCCCTTCCACTACGTCTAATATACCATCCATATCACTATCAGCATCTAAGAAATTAGGTGTACCATCTTCATCTGTATCTTCTAATCCATCTATTTGATTTTCAATTCCATCTCCATCACAATCGCTTTGCAACCAATCTACAGAAGCAGTTAAGTGAACGGAAGAGGGAAGCAAACTACAAGGATCCAAAGGATCGGTCCCATCTCTTGCCTCTGTTCCATTTGATACACCATCTCCATCACAGTCATTATTGGACCAACTAAAAGAGGCAAAACCAACCGATGCTATATCAAACGAACAAATATCTAAAGGATCCGTGCCATTATTAACTTCATTCCCATTAGATACCCCATCCCCATCACAATCACCGTTGGACCAAACCGCAGATGGGGCAAGAGTAACGCTAGACAATATAAATGAACAAGTAGACAAATGATCAGTGAAATCTACAAATACCTCAGTAAAATCAGATACCCCATCTCCATCTGAATCCTCGTCTAAATAATTAGGAATGCCATCTCCATCAGTATCTAAATATTGTTCTTCTTCATTCAATAGACCATCGTTATCGCAATCTCCATCCAACCAGGAATCGGAAACTGGAGTCGTCAAACTACCAATTTCAAATTCGCAAGAATTCAAGAAATCAGTTTGATCCACAAAGTATTCTATTGAGTCTAGTACCCCATCTCCATCAGCATCTACATCCATTAAATTAATCATTTGATCACCATCCAAATCCAAAATCCCTTCAATCATATTAACAATTCCATCTCCATCACAATCCAAACTATCCCAGCTTGATGAACTTATTAAATCTTCATCCATATCCTTGACTTCAAACGAACATCCATCATCAGGGTCTGTGCCGGTTAAAATTTCTATTTCATCTGGTACTCTATCCCCATCTCCATCAATTTGAACCATAGAACAACCATTAGTTGGTGAAACCATTTCTCCCAGTGGCGTATTCATACACGCATCCATTTCATCCGGTACTCCATCGTTATCACTATCCGAATCCAAGAAGGAGGGAAACCCATCCCCATCAAAATCATCATAACCTTCTGCTCCATTTGTAATCCCATCTCCATCACAGTCTCCATTGGACCATACCTCAGCAACCAAATTAGTATCTACCCTTTCTATTTTGAAATCACAACCTTGAAGGACCCCCGTCTCATCTTCCCATTCAATACCATTTATTACGCCATCACCATCACAATCTGAAAGTCTCCAAGAAAGGGCTGTTAAATTAAAGTCCACTAAAGCAGAGTCAAAAACGCACCCATCTAATGGTTTGGAATCTAAACTATCAATAACGCCATCACCATCTGCATCTATATCCACTAGGTCAGGGATACCATCTTCGTCCGTATCCCCATTCAAATATTCTTCTAAGTTTAGCACGCCATCTTGATCACAATCCAA
>JBEAPR010000067.1:0-66839 GCA_041164265.1 Bacteroidota bacterium
ATCAAATAGAAGGCACACTGATGGAGGCAGAGTCAAAGGACGAATCGAAAAACTACACCTCTAGGATGACTGTGATTGATTACAGTGAAACTTCCTGGACTTTGACTAATTACAAATAATGAAAGACTTTTTTTCGCATTGTGCCATTTCTCCCCTGACACCTGCAGGACTTCAAGCTGCAAAATATTATTTGGACGATCAAGCAGCCCATGGTATGACCAACTTTATGGGTTACTACTTGGAAAGCCAAGAGGCTTTTAAAAATACTTTTGGCCAACTTTTAAAAACTTCTAAGGAAAATTTGGCTGCTGTCAAAAACACTTCTGAGGCTATATCTATGATTGCGAATGGTTATCGCTTTAGTCCTGGTGATGAGGTGATTTCTTTTGTTCATGAATATCCTGCTAACCACTATCCCTGGCGTATTTTAGAACGTAAGGGGGTGCAACTAAAGTTAATTCCGAATACTCCATTTAATCATACTGCAACCCAAGACAAAGTTGGATTTTTCACAGTTGATGATGTTAAAAAACTCATCACTGCTAAAACTAAAATTGTCGCCCTGAGCCATGTACAATTTACCAGCGGGTTTGCGATTGACCTCGCTGAAATTGGTGCCCTTTGCCAATCTAATAATATAGATTTGATTATCGATGCGGCTCAGAGTATGGGATGCTTGCCCATCTATCCAGACGAATTTGGAATTTCAGCGGTGGCAGCAGCTGGGTGGAAATGGTTAATGGGACCTTTTGGTTCGGGTGTTTTCTATACCAGCCCCTCCCTTCGGGAAAAATTAGACCCTGTGTTGATAGGTGCGGAAACGATGGAACAAGGCTTTGAATACCTCAACCATGAGTGGACACCACATCAAAGCGCCAAAAGATTTGAGTATTCCTCCTCCTCAGTAGCTCTTTCAGCTGGGTTAAGAGAAAGTGTAGAAAGCGTGCATTTTGCCCAACCTTCTATAGAATCGATTAGAGATCAAGTTATTCATTTACAAAATCACTTTCTCCAACATCTTGAAAACACCCAAATAGTCCCTATTCTTCATGAAGATAGGCACCGATCTGGAATACTGGCTCTTTCAGTTGCTGATCCCAAGGACCTCGTTCAATATTTAGCAAGCAATCAAATTATATGTACCCCGAGAAACGGGTTTGTAAGAGTAGCCCCATTTGTTCACCATACGAATCAACAAATGGAGCATTTGGCTGAGGTCATCAATAATTATAAAGGCCTTGCTTAACCCATCAAAATAGTACTGATTACAGAGCAAAATTTTGCAGTTTGGTCTGGAGTCCCCGTACTAATTCTACACCAATCGTTATATGGGGGAAATGGTCTTCCGACCAGAACACCTAACCGCTCGGCTCGTGACTGTAATTCCTGAATGGGAATGCCAGATTTGAAAAATACAAAATTACCATGGGTGCGAATGTATTTCAATCCCATTCTATCTAGCGTCTGATAGATTTGCTCTTTGGCTTCTTCATTTAGCGCTAAACTTTTGTCATAGAATGACTGGTCATCAAGCGCGGCTTCTGCAGCAAACATAGCAGGGATGTTCATGCCGCCCATGGATAAACTTTTTAAGGAGGCGGCGATATTAGGTTGGGTCACTAAATATCCAATTCGCATACCTGCCAATCCATATACTTTAGAGAAGGTTTTCGCAACGATAACTTTAGCTCCTTCTTTAACCAAAGATACTCCTGTAGGGTAATTAGGCTCCCTGATATAATCAATATAGGCTTCATCAATAAAAACCATGGATTTCTTAGAGATTCTTCTACCAAAGTCCATAAAAGAATCTCCTTCTAATAAAGTTCCCGTTGGATTGTTCGGATTGCAAAGATAAACCAAAGCGGTTTGATCAGTAACAGCCCTCTCCATCCCCGGTAAATCATGCACCAGCTCATCATTAAGAGGCACATAATTGATTCGAGCTCCAAATTGGGCCGCATAGCTCATTAGCGCCAAAAAAGTTGGGGTCGCAGCGACTATTTCACTACCAGCCATGCCATACATCATCCCTGCCATTTTTAATCCTTCTGTGGATCCAGCAGTTAATACGATAGAATCGGTACTAACTCCCTCCTTTGCTGCAATTTTTTCTAGTAATTGGCCTGGATAAAAGGAGGGATAACGGCAGGCATAATCCATTCCTTCAGCTATCTTTTTCCTGACATAGCCTGAGGGGCCATAAGGATTTTCGTTAGCACTCAGTCGAATCAAATCAGATGACATATTGGAGGAATGCAACCCATGATTATCGGGAAATGCTTGAAGGACCCCTGTTCCACTAAGTAAAGCTGCAGATCCTGATAAACCAGCTTTTTTTAACCAACCCCTTCTATTAATTTTAGTCATAATACTTTCATTTTAAGGTAAATCTACAGATCTATAGGCTGCTAATAAGGCCATTTCTCCTTCTTTGCCCGGTTGGGCATTTCCGTGCTCCATTCCTAAGATACCATCAAAACCTCTCTCATTAATCACCTTGAATACATTTTTGTAATTGATTTCTCCCGTGGTGGGTTCTTTCCTCCCTGGATTGTCTCCAATTTGGAAGTAACCTATTTCATCCCAAGACTTTTCAATATTAGGAATCAAATTTCCTTCCTGAATCTGCTGATGGTAGATGTCAAATAGGATTTTACAAGATGGGCTGCCTACGGATTGACATATCTCAAATGCTTGACTGGATTTGGTTAAAAATAATCCCGGATGATCTCTAAAATTCAATGGTTCTAAAACCATAACTATACCATGCGGCTCTAACAAACCAGAAGCTTGTTTGAGGGTCTCAATAACGTGAGCTGTCTGGTATCCCATATCCTGTCTCAAGTCCAAATGCCCAGGTACCACTGTCATCCATTTGGCATTAACACGCTTGGCCACCTCTATGGAGCTTTTAATATCTTCGAGAAATTTAGCTCTTAATTCCAAATCCCCACTGGCTAAATCCGCCTTCTGCCAAGAAATAGAATGGGCAACGAAAACTCCCATTCGCAATCCTCTTTTCGCCATAGTTGCTGCCATTTGTTCTTGCAGCTCAACTGGACGGCCTTTCATTCCATTATCTTCGAATGCTGAAAAGCCCATATCGGCCATGAAATTTAATTGATCAATAGGGTCTTTGCCCGCTAAGTTGGTAAACATGCCCAAGTGAGGTGCAAAGGCGAGTTTGAATTTTTCCTCTACAACATTCATTTTCGAGGTAGAGCTTACATTAGCCAATCCTGTGCCCATTGCAGCCATTGAGAGTGCGCTAGAGCTGATAAATTTTCTTCTTTTCATAATCAGGGTATTTTTTGATGATGATTAAATGTTTTGTATGTGACCTTGGGAAATTTTTCAGTGATCATGAGCTCCCCTTCAATTGGAGTTAAAATACTCAGAGTAGAGGCTAGACCATCAGCTAAGGCTGCTGAAGGTGCTTGAACACTTAATACTTGATGATGAGTTATTCCATAACCCGTTCTGGGATCAATGATATGAGAATAGTGAATTCCCTCATGGAGAAGGTATCTATAGGTACTTCCAGAGGTCGCAATTGCAGTATTAACTAGATTCACCTCCTTAATTTCTTGATAGCCTCCTTCAATACCAATATGCCAACTGTGTAGAGTAGGAGGAGCATCTCCAATTAATAAATCTCCACCAGCATCTATAAGGTAAGCATAAATTCCATAAGATTCTAAAATCATGGCTAATCGGTCAGCTGTGTAGCCCTTTGCTATTCCACCAAAATCGAACTTTATAGAATCGGCTAAAAATACAATAGAGTGGTCCTCTTGATGTAATAATATCCGGTTAAAACCAACCTGTTCTTTGGCTTTTAATACCTTATTTTTTTCTGGAAATATTCCCGATTTCTGCGCTTCCCTCCACAATTTAGATAAAGGTCCTATAGTTGGGTCAAAGACCCCATTTGATTGTTGGTATAATTCATTGCTTAACCATAAAACCTCAAATAATTCAGTAGGGATAACCTTCCGTTGGTTTAAAGTTAATTGAGCACTTAAAAGATTAATATAACTATCAGATCGATAATCGCTGAATAATTGCTCTAACCTTTCTAATTCCATAAATGAGGCCATAGAGGCTTCGTTCGCTTGTCTTTCCTCAATCGCATAGAACGTGAGCGTAAAGAGGGTACCCATTCCCGGTTTGGAAAAGGTAAACTTTGACCACTCTTGACAACTTAAAGAAGAATGGGAAAGTAAAAAGGGTAAAAATACCCAAATGGATACCCTCCTAATTATCATAGCTATATGACCTTAGTTTCACCAGGTATAGCAACTGGATAATAACCATCCTCATTAGGCAGTATAGATGGATTGGCATCCCATGCTAAAGTTGCTGGACTTAAATCAATATTGGAATTAATGGCATCATCCCATTTGATGAGTTGGCCGGAATAAGTTGCCATTCGGCCCAAAATGGAAGTCATGGTACTATTAGCGGCATTGGTAGCGTCCTCAAATTTATATTCACCTTTAACTACCGCATCAAAAAGCAAATTATGCTCTACCTGATAGGGATTGGGATTTTCTCCTTTGTATTCATAAAGCGTATGCCCACTTTTAGTTAAAATAAGTCCTGGTTTAGGTGCTGAACCTGTGCTACCTTGAAAGGCCTCGGTGACTCTTGAATCAGTTCCCGGCATATGCCTACATTGGCTAAACATTCTAGATCCATCTGCATATTCAAATTCAACAATGTGATGGTCAAAAATCTCACCGTGTTCTTTTCCTGTTCTAACTAATCTACCTCCTGTACCATAAGCTGCAATTGGATACGCTTGTTTGACCCAGTTGCCTACATCGAGATTGTGAATGTGCTGTTCCGTAATATGATCTCCGCATAGCCAGTTAAAATAGTACCAGTTGCGCATTTGGTACTCCATTTCAGTCATTCCTGGTTGGCGTTCCCTTACCCAAACCCCTCCTGAATTCCAATAAACTCTTGAGGTGTGAATATCTCCGATAGCCCCCTCTTGTAATAATTCAACCCAGGTTAAATATTGTTCTTCATAATGTCTTTGTAGCCCTACAACTACATTGAGTTTTTTATTCTTAGCTTCTTGAGCAGCAGCTAAAACTCTTCTTACCCCAGGAGCATCTACTGCTACTGGCTTTTCCATAAAAATATGTTTATCTGCTTTTACTGCAGCTTCAAAATGGGTAGGCCTGAAACCTGGAGGAGTAGCTATGACCACTACATCGCATAGAGCGATTACTTGTTTATAAGCATCAAAACCGGCAAATTGTCTTTCAGGAGTGACCTTGATACGGTCATTGGGTAATTCTGAATCTGCAATAGCATTTTTAATGTTTTCAAGGCTTTTTTCAATATTATCAGCAAAAGCATCGGCCATTGCTACTAATTGAACATTTTGACCACTTAAAAGGGCTTGAACTGCGGCACCTGTTCCTCTGCCTCCACATCCAATTAATCCAATTTTAATGGCGTCATCCATTTGATTAAACCCTTTGGCACCTGCTAAAGAAGGAGCCATAATTATAGACCCAGCTGCAAGTCCTGAAGCTTTTACAAATGCTCTACGTTTCATTGTTTTTCTAGTTTCCATTTTGTTATATTTTAGTTCTTCAATGCTTTTTCAAAAAATGTTGCTACCGATTGGGCATCAGGCTGAACAATTGGACGAACCAATCTGAAACCCACAAATGGAGCATCGGTATTCCACCATTTGCTTTTTGGAATCTGTGGATCTCTTTTTTGCCACTGAGCAGTAGAAGCTATTTTGGTTTGACAATTACAGTCTGTTTTTGACGATTGGTAATTACTGCCCATTACTGACGTTGGATGCTTTTTCAAAGGCCATAGAATACCTTTTTCCCCTTTTGATTCTAATTCCAAATAATAATCTTCTGAATACCCATCCATGGTCCACTCACTAACATTGCCAATTAAGTCATAAACTCCCCATTGATTGGGTTTTTTGGTTCCAGTAGTATGGTATTTTTCATCGCTGCTTTCGTCAAACCAAGCAAATTCATCTGGCGATACTTCAGAATAAGAGGGGGGTAATTTTTGTCCACTTCCCTCGCTACAAACATATTGCCATTCTGCTTCGGTGGGTAGTCGGAAAAAAACGCCAGTTTTCTTATACAGCCATTGACAATAGGCCAGAGCAGCCCTTCTGGTCATACTCACTGCCGGAAATCCCCCTTCTTTCCCCATCCCGTAACTAAAATCTATATATTGAGGAGTGGGTCGTGAGATGGCGTCTAATTTATAGGGTAGGGTGGGATGTGTTGAAATTTCAGTATCTAATTGTTTCTCTTGAAATAAGGCAAATTCGTCCCAGGTAACCTCACGAACTCCCATCCAAAACTCAGGTATTTCAGCGCCTGAAATTTTTCCCGAAGGGATGGATACCATCTCGAATGAAATATCAGATCCGGGAATTTGAATATGGGTAACTTTTTGAGCTAGGGCATAATTGGCCGTTAAAACTACAAGTGCAGCTAATCTTATCATGGTTTTTTAAAAAAAGTTGGTGGTTTGTTTCGTTCAAATATAGTAAATCAAAATTTTTAAATGAATGGAATAGTATAAAGATAAAAAAAGAGGCCCCAAGGACCTCTTTAAATGTTTCATTTTTTACTGATAATTATTCAATAACAACTTGGAAGGTCACCTCCACATCAGTTTCACCGGTACTACATGGTATTGAATTGTCCTTATCCGGTAGATGTTTTAGGCTAATGGTTAAAGTTCCATTACCTGGTTGGAGAGTGGTCAAAACTGCTTCTAGTCCTAGAGGTAGGCCGTTTTCGTCATCATCTGATATTGTTATCGAACTTATGTTTCCAGAAAAATCAAAACAAACTAGATGTTCTGCTGATTCTTCTGCTACCTCAAGAGTGATATCTTCTAAATCCATTGGGTCAGAGGCATCTAAAAATTGAATACTCAAAGCATAAGTAGCTAAGGAAGCAAGTGTAATTTCATCGAGTGAAGGAGCATTTCCGCCCGGCCCATCTGGATCGGAAAAGGAAAAAGTCTGAATATTACCCAATTCATCGGTAAATGTCATAACCACATCGGTAATCAATTCTTCTTCATTGTCCATAGTCTGATCTTGGTCTTTTTCACAGTAAACCAAAATCAAGGGTAGAACTAAAAACCAAGTTAATTTCCATATATTTTTCATATTAAAATTTTGTTTTTAAGGTTAAAATTAAATTCCTCCCCATTTCGTCCGAGTAATACCGGAGGCGGTTTAGATAACTCCGATAGCGTTTGTTTAAAAGATTATTGGCCGTGAAAGTAATAGAAATGGGAGTTTGTCCAGCATTCCAATTCCAGCCCATATTCCAATGAATTAATCCATAACTCGGAGGGGGAGGAGCGTAGTCGGCGTCGGACGGAATTCGATTCTGGGATCCGACATATTCCCAACTTAATTTAGTGAATAAATCGTCTAGAGTCCCACTTTTTAGGGCTGGTCGATATTCAACAGCCCAATGCGTTTGATTAGCTGGCATATAAATTAACGGCTCATTAGTTTGCCGATTCTCCCCTTTTAAGAAAGATGTTTTATTGCTAATTACCCATTGAGGTCCAATTGGTGCGGCCCATTCCCATTCGATACCTTGAATCACTGCATTGGTCTGAAGATATTCAAATCCAGGGAAAGCACCTCGGATGGTCAAAACCGGCTGTTGTGTGGGCTGCAGATAAATGAAATCTCGTATTAAATTGTGGTACAAGGATAAAGATCCCGTAATTTTTGAATCTGTTGGCAGGTGGATACTAGCTGTACTGTTGATTGCCCTTTCGGGAAAAAGGTTCCTATTACCAATTTCATAAGAGGCAGACCCGTGATGCACGCCTTCGCTATATAATTCGTTCACGTGGGGAGGACGCCACAACCAACCAGTATTGGCTTTAATCGTCCAATTATTTTTTAAAGTATAAATGAAACCTACTACTGCAGACAGATTGAAAAATTCGTTCTGCACATTGATGGTATCTCTGCCTTGTGTGCTTACTTCAAATTTTTTATAGTCTAGCCTTAGTCCTCCTTCTATGGCCAGAGGGAAAGGAAATTTTTTCCAGGTTTCCATCCAATACCATCCCACTCCATTCATGGTATAATTAGGAATTAGACCTCCTCGATCAGCGGTATTGTTTTGTCTGGTCCATTGAGTTCCCATCTTACCCCGCAATGATTTCCAATTACCGTGTTTCCACCCCAAATCTACCGTATGGGTAGTGATTTCAAAAGTGATGTCCCCAATTTCCTTTTCAGCGGGTAAAACCCCAAAAGGCCGATGGGCATCAAATTCCTCTCTTCGGTTAAATTGTCGGCTAACTTGGAGTTGAATCTCATTGGAAGAGCCCCATTCATAGATGTAATTGCCTTTGAATAATTCATGAACGACTCGTTGTTGAGGACGATCAATGGTATAATTAAAATCAGGTTGGATTAAAGGCTCACCCCGTTCTATAGCATTTTTCAAATCGGTCAAGTTGCCTATATGAGCTCCGGAAAAAATTCCAAAAGTCGAGGAATACCTAGAGTAATAAAATTGTATTTTATTCCTTTGGAACAATCTCTGCAAAGACCAAGAAAAATTATGCTCTGATTGACCCGTATTATCGAGAAAGTAATCAGGAGTTTTGAGGCTTCCTCCTCTTTTCAAGGTTCCTTGGATTCGATATCCAAGTTTTGACCATCCTCCTGAATATCCCTCCAATAAGCCTGAGGCAACTCCCATACGACTATTACTGTGTCCCTGCAAATGAATGGATCCACTTATTCCCTTTTCTTTAGGTAAGGAAGCTGGATTGGATTTGATGATTCCACCGAGGGCATTGCTACCGTATTCTAAGGTGCCTGCACCTTTTATAACAGTAATTTCTTCCAAAGTGAAAGGATCTATCGATGGAGCATGCTCCAACCCCCATTGTTGACCTTCTTGAATAACCCCATTATTGAGTAGCAAAATCCGATTAGAATGCATTCCTCGAATCATAGGTTTAGCTATAGTTGCGCCGGTTCTTAAAACGGATACACCGGGTAAATTTTCCAGAGCGGTGGCTAAGTTAAGTCCCTGATTAGTAGTCAGCTCTATTCCATCAACGAGTTGAGATATTTCACTTTTGGGAATCGGGGCGGCCTTACCACCTATTACGACTTCTTCTAGACGCAAGCCCTCCATGCTTATATTTAAAAATAAGATAGTGTCTTGTTGAATATCAACAACCCAAGTGCGGGATAGCAAACCTACCCTACTTATTTCTAATTCAATGATTCCTGGGCATACTTTACCTAATTCAAAATACCCTTTTTCATTGGCCAATGTACCTGTTTCCGTTCCCCTAATGCTAATGGATGCATAATCTAAAGGACTTGCAGTTGTAGTATCTAAGACATACCCTTTGAGGATAATATCACATTTTTTCTGCTGTCCTTGAATGATCCCAATCACTAGCCAAAAGAGGATTCCGGTAATTACCGATTTCCTCATTGTTTAATTAAATTTCAAAAGCTAAAATGGTACCACAATTTAGTGGTAAGAAGGGGGCGCTCTGGGAATGATTAATTGGAGGAGAAAAGATCGATAAAGATGTTGATATTGATCAAAACCTAAAACTTTTCTTTGATGAAACCGCGGAGCTAATGCAAAAGGTTCGGTTAATTCAAAATTTGAAACGGAAAATGAACACAAATAACAGTGCTCGTGGTTAAAACTAGAGTCGTGTATATGTTGATCTCCATTTTCAGAATCACAAAGGGCTTTTGGAGTATTGTGAAAATGCAAATGATGCACCTCTCTAATGAGTGTAGGACCCAAGAGAAATAAAAAAAGAAACCAGACTAAGTATTTATGCCCTAAACACTTCATAAAATGACTTTTCCACTATTCAAATATAATTTAATTACTTGTTTTAGGTCTAGAATAGAGGGTCAAAAATCTTATCTTGCCCCAATTAAAATACCTAAAATGCAACTTAGGGTTCAAATGGCCTTGGGGTTATATTTTATTTGGGCAAATTGCACGGGTCAATCCATTACCATATTGGATTCTATTTCTCAGAAGCAGTTGGAATACGTATATATTTCTTTACCAAAGGACAATTGGCAAGCTATTTCAAACGACCGAGGTCAATTTGATTTACCACAGAAGTATTGGACTCCTTCAGATACACTGTATTTGGAAATGTTGAATTATAAACCTAAAGTAATCACCCACGGATATTTAGTCAGCAATGATTTCGTGGTGTATATGCAGCCTGAATATAACCAGTTAAAAGAAGTAGTTGTTACGGCGTCCAGATGGTCCAATAATAAAAATGAAATTCCGTTTTCTTTCGCTGTATTAGACCAAAGGTTTTCAGAAATCGTACAGCCTCAAACTACAGCTGATTTATTAGAAAAAAGTGGTCAGGTCTTCGTTCAAAAAAGTCAATTAGGTGGAGGAAGTCCAATGATTAGAGGATTCTCGGCCAATCGTATATTGCTTTTGGTGGATGGAGTACGAATGAATTCTGCAATTTTCAGGAGTGGGAATTTGCACAATATCATTGTCGTTGACCCAAGGTCGGTGGATCAAACTGAAGTATATCTCGGTCCAGCATCTGTTGTGTTTGGCAGCGATGCTATTGGAGGGTCGATTAATTTTAAAACTTTGGAACCCAATTGGAATGAATCAGATTCTAATCAAACTGTATTCCAAGTGGGGACCAATATCGGCTCAGCTAATAACGAACGGACTATTCAAACCTCAGGAAAATGGAGTAACCGCCGGTGGGGTTGGGTTGGAAATTTCTCTTTCAGCCAATTTGGTGATTTAATTATGGGGAAATACGGAGGCTTTAATAGTTATTTGAGAAAGGATTATCTGAAAGTATCAAATCCTCCTTTATTAAATGATCAATTAGTAACTAATCATCATCCAAGAAAACAAATTTCCACTGGATATGACCAGTGGAATATTTTACAAAAAATATATTACAGACCCCATCCTAATCTATCGTTTAGCCTGGCTTTTCATCGTTCTGAATCTTCCAATATCCCTAGATATGATCGGTTATTAGTGAGGGACTCAGACAGTCAGTTAAGGTCTGCAGAATGGTACTATGGTCCTCAGATTTGGCAAATGATTCACTTCAAATCAGAGGCTCAATTAAATAGAAAATGGGCTGATGTGATGACTACTTCCTTAGCCTTTCAAAGGCAAAGGGAAAGTAGACACGATCGTAGCCGGAATAATCCTTTACGCTATCATAGAGATGAATGGGTTAATATGGTTAATCTTTCCTTGGATATAGAAAAGAGATGGAATAAGGGATTACTTCTTCAGTATGGTTTGGAAGGGGTTTTTAATAGAATTTATTCTTCAGGTAGGGCAGAGGATATTACCAATAATCAACGATACGCTATCCATTCGAGATATCCTAATCATTCGAATTGGCAAAGTGCTGCTTGGTTCACTCAGCTAAAAAAATCTACTGAAAATTTTTCTGTTACTGCTGGAATTAGAGGCAATTATTCTGGTGCAAATGCAACTTTTGATTCTTCTTTTTTTGCATTCCCTTATGATAATTATATTTTTTCGGCAACTAATCTAAGTGGAGGAATAGGTTTAAATTATCGGCCTAATAGTGAAAACACCTGGGGCATTAATTGGTCTTCTGGATTCAGAGCACCCAATTTAGATGATATGGCAAAAGTTTTTGATTCTGAACCCGGAAATGTAATAGTCCCCAATCTTAATTTAAAGCCAGAAAAGGCAATTACTTTGGATTTCAACTATCAATTTGAAGCTACTTCCAAAAAGGCAGCAATTTCTTTTCATATATTTCATACACTTTTATCACAAGCATTAGTCAGAAGGGACTTTTCTTTTAACGGAATGGACAGTATCTTCTATGATGGTGTAAAAAGTAGGGTTCAAGCTATTGTAAATGCCACTTCAGCTAGGGTATCAGGTGTAGGTATGGATTGGAAAGTTTCCCTTTCTTCTTTTCTGAATTGGATGGGGAATATAAATTATCAAAAGGGATATGAAATAGAGGGAAATGAAAAATTGCCTTTAAGACATGCAGCCCCTCTATTTGGAATGACATCTTTTCAATTCAGAAAGAATAAAATTTCATCTCGATTGGCCTTCAGATATAATGGAAAGATCAAAAGTGATGCTATGCCGCTCTCAGAATTAAGCAAACCCCATTTATATCCAATGGATGCTGATGGCCAGCTTTTTTCGCCAGCTTGGCTTGTAGTGGACTGGTATTTTGGATACCAAATTTCCCAAAAGATGAAGTTGAGAGGTGGAATTGAGAATATTTTAGACAGACAATACCGATCTTATTCAAGTGGTATTGTGGCACCTGGCCGTAATTTCTTTATTAATTTAACTTATCAAAGGGGAAACTAGATTTTAAGGGGCCAATATTTTGTTCAGAATGACCTTTGTAATGTCGTAAGTTGGGCGTACGCCATCCACTCCCAAACTTCCCGAAGCCAAAGTATGGCCAGTTTGAAGAGGATTATCAGACGCGTAATAGGCATAGCATATTTTGACGTCCTGAGGAATACTTTTTCTAATTTTTGAAGCTGCTTGAATAGCCTTTTGATAATGAGCTCCTTCCATTTCAAGACCAACCGCTTTCCACGAACTCTCCAGGAAATATTTTAATATATCCTTATTTTGAAGAGATGTTCCCAATACGGTTATCATAGGACCACTATATACGCGATTGGCGGACCCTTCAAAATCTATTTCATTTAGTTCGTTTTTGAAAGGGTAATTATCCGCTGTTCCCTCAAAAATATGGGCATTAGGTACCATAATATCTCCTTTAACTCCTTCTAGAATTCCAGCTTTCCCCATGATAGATATGGAGCTTACCTTCAAGGCTAAATCTCCTTCTTTTGTTTGTACTGGTTTGATTAATTCGTCCATAGTCTCATAAGCCTGTTCGCCGAAGGCATAGTCCATAACTATCAGAAGAGTGTTCTCCATAATCGAGTGATTGAGATGGATTTCCTTATTGGGTTGAACGACTTGACTTAAATCAAAAATTTGAACTGATATATTTGTACCAGAGGTATCATCTAATTCGTACATACCATTTTTGGTTGCAAGGCTTTTAATTTTAGATTGTAACGAACCGGTTTTATCTTTAATAATTTCTTCCGCTAGGGATACAATTCCTAACTTGGGATAATCCTTACCAATAGCTGCTTGAGCATATAAGCAATTCATGACTGAGTGAGGATTGGCAGAAATAATATGAATATTCTTGGAAAACCAATTTTTAGCTAATAAAAACTGATGTATATTTTTAGCCCACTGTTCTCCGTAATAATGATGACCAACCCTATCCCTGAGAGCTGCTGAGAACCATATTTCACGATCTTTTCCTTCTAATGCTTCTTCCGATGATAGTTTACCTAAATAGTAAACTATAGTAAATAAATCATTTATTTCTCTGTCTGATTCAAATTTTTGAGCGGCAAATTTAGTTTCCTCAAACGTTCGTCCAATTAAAGAACTTAAATAAGTAAGATCTATTTCTTTATTCCTTTCAGTTTGGTCTCCCTCTTGCACTCTCTTTTCAAGATTTATCCATTCTCGAGTTTTTCTCCCTTTGTGATCTTCGCTGTTGTTTCTAATTTTTTCTGCTTCAATATAAAGGTAAGTAAGGTGGGTAAGCACATCGTAAATGTCGCTGCGTCCTCGAGTCATTTCAATATACATTTGCTCTTCATCGACTCGATAGCACTTTCTCCTTCTTTTGGGTGGAATAATGGGCTTGAATTCAGTTTGTTCTAAACCTTCTCGTGAAATTAATTTGATAAATCTGCAGGATTCTATTCCTTTAGGCAATCGCTGCATGACATATAATAGACCATCCAATTCAATTTTTTCTGGATCAGATAGGCTCCCGTAGATTTCCGGTTGAAGGGTTTTAAGTGCTTCTACCATAGCTTCACCAGATATTCCTAATGGCTTGTAGCTACCTCTGATAAACAAGTGCCTCATTGCTATGTAGAGGCGCTCTATTGCGGATCTCGATATCTGTGCTTGAGTCCTATTGGGGAGTCCATGAATCGACATAAATATTATTTCGTACAAAGATAGGGATAACCTCGAATAGGTCACCTAGAGGACTTGCTAAGAAAATAGGTGGTAGGTCAAAAGGCTTCCCAGTACTGCCAGTGCGGTCATGAAAATAAATTGAATGATGGGCCATTTCCAGGAGTTGGTTTCTCGCTTGACTACCGCCAATGTACTCATACATTGCATAGCAAATACGTAAAATATAAGGAGAGAAAGAGAGGTGGCTATGCTATAAACTCGTTCCCCGGTGACGGGGTTTTTCTCTTTAATCATTCGTTCACTCAATCCTCCTGTATCTTCAGCGGAGCCCAAACTATAAATCGTAGCCATGGTTCCTACAAATACTTCTCTTGCTGCAAATGAGGTAATCAGAGCGATTCCTATTTTCCAATCAAACCCTAATGGTTGAATAACAGGCTCAATAGTTTTACCCAAAATTCCTGCATAAGAAGCTTCGATTTGATATGCAGCTATTAGATTTTCTTCTTCATTTTGATTAAAGTTTTTTTCTTTTGCAATAGAAATAGCCTCTTGTTCAGCTTTTTGTAAAGCATCTCCCGGTCCATAGGTAGATAATCCCCAGAGAATAACAGAAATGATTAAGATGATTTTACCAGCTTCCAAGGAGAAGGACTTTACCTTATCATATACATTGAGATATAAATTCCTGAATACTGGTTTTTTATAATCGGGAAGTTCAAGCATTAAATAACTTTCTTCATCCGTCTTCAAAATCCATTTTAGCAATAACGCAGTTGTTAGAGCGGCAAAAATACCTAATATATAGAGTCCCATAAATGCAATTCCTTGTAAATTGAAGGGTCCAATTTGAGTGGATGGAATAGCAAAACCAATAAGTAAAGTATAAACGGGAATCCTGGCAGAACAACTAATTAAAGGGGTTACTAAAATAGTAACTAAACGCTCTTTCCATCCAGCTATAGTTCGAGCACTCATTATAGCAGGTATGGCACAAGCAGCTCCCGATATTAAGGCTACCAAACTTCTTCCATTAAGGCCAAAATATTGCATTATTTTATCAAAAATGAAGGCTGCTCTAGCCATATAGCCTATTTCCTCCAAAATGGAAATTAAAAAGAAAAGAATGGCTATTTGAGGTATGAAAACCAAAATACCCCCTAGGCCAGGGATAATTCCATCAGTTATTAAGTCTACTACCTTATTGGCAGGGAGATTGGTTTTTAATAAATTACTTGTTTCAGTAAATAAATATTCAATCCCATCCATAGGATAAGATGCAAGAGCAAAAATGGCTTGAAAAACTAAAAACATAATTCCCAAAAAGAAAATAGGCCCTAGATATTTATTCAAAACAATTCGATCAATTAGTTGGGATCTTTTTTCAGATAGAGATATTGCTTTTTTGATATTTTGGGCAACTATTGGGGTAAACCAATCATAGCGCGCCATAGTCTCTTTTACTTGAAATGGGAGAGGTTCAAATCCTATTTTGTTGGTTATTTCCTCGATCTCTTTAGAATTATTGGAACTTTTATCATAAAACCAAGAAGAGTGATGCGCCAATAAAAGAGCTCTATAAATACCTGGTTCTTTCAATTCCAGTTGAATTCTGGAAGCCACCTGGAGTTCTATTGAGGATAATTTATAATCGGGAATGGGTGCCGCAAAAAAGGATAATTCTTTAATTATATTTTCAAGCCCTTCTTTTAACTCAGCCACTCCTAATCCAGTTCTGCTGCTTATGGAAAAAATGGGAACTGCCAAACTTCTTGATAAACCATCAACATCAATCTTCATTCCTTCTTCTAAGGCCTGGTCAACTAAGTTTAAAACTAGTAAAATGGGGATTCCCAAATCTTTTAGTTGGCTAAAGAGCAAAAGGTGTTTGTCTAACTTATTTACGTCAGCAACATATACGACTACATCTGGGTAATTGGCAGCATGAGTATCCAAAAAGGTGCTAATGACAACTCTTTCGTCTTTAGTATTGGGGTATAGGCTGTAGGCTCCTGGAAGATCTAAAAGATTGATTTTTACCTGTTGATTATTGGTCCAACTTCCTATTTTAAGCTCAACAGTAGTTCCGGGGAAATTTCCAGTCTTTTGATTAAGACCAGTCAATCGGTTAAAAAGGGTAGTCTTACCACAATTAGGATTACCTGCCAACGCTATATTAACCTGACTTCCTGTTTCTTTTGACATGGAGCTTTATAGTCTTATTAATAAGGCAGCTGCTTCCCTTTTTCTCAATGCAATAATTAGGTTATCTGCTTTAATAATTAGTCCACCACCCCAAGGCGCAGATCGCAAAACCTCAATTCTTGAACCCAATAAAACTCCCATTGAAAGTAATTTTTGAGCAATTAGTGCATTGGTGTATTCTGCTAATACTCCTATTTCGCCCGGAGATATTAGCGAAAGGTTTTTAAGTGATTCAACAAGTCCTAACACAGCACTAGATTTACGATTTGCAATATTCAATGCATGCAAACTAACTGATGTACGGGAATTAAATACTGACATAAATCATTAATCAATTAATTATGACAAATTTACAAACTAAATCTTATTTAGACTCAATAAAAATAAAAAGAGTTCCCCATAAAATGGAGAACTCCTCGATAATTGTTTAGCAGATTATAAAAAATTAGTGATTAGACTTACTTACAGCTAAGGTGAAAATAACCAACCCAAAACCGATTTTATTCACTGCATCACCAATATTGTATATAATGTCTAGTGATTCAACTGGAAGGGCACCATCTAACCATCCACCAGGGATAGTCATATACCCAATTGGATATATAGCCCATCCGGCAAAAACAAACCAGCCTAGGCTTTTGAATGCACCTTGTAAAACGGGGTCATCTGAGTTAGATGCCAAACTTTTAGCGGATCCAAACCATACCTCATAAAGGATACCTACATATCCTACAGTAGAAATGATTCCCCAAAGTACAGAGCTATCTCTGTAAACAGTTTCCCCTAAATAACCGGCAACCAACATGAGTAAAGAATACGCAATCATTTTCCATAATAACCCAACTTTTGCTCCAAAAGCCTTGAGTATTAAGTAAAATTCTACACACATGAGTGGAACAGTTAAGATCCAGTCAATGTAGCGGAATTCAGTAGGAGAACTACCGTTTTCTGCCCAAAAACTTCTCATGTAAAAATAGTGTACTGCTGCAATTCCTGTAATCAATCCAGAAACGAGCATAGAGTCTTTCCACTTTCCTTCCACTCTGGTCATTTGAACAAAGAAGAAAACGGTTGCAGCCAACATGGCCATAGAACCGATAAAGAATGTGAAACCGACATAATCGCCGGATTTTAGTGATGCCAATAACATTGGCTTTAGACTAGATAAAACATCCATGGTCAATAGTTTTTGTTAATAATATTATAAAACTGTGTGCTAAACAATGGTTACTATTTTTGGTTTAATTTTTATTATCAGTTTTTTCTTAATTTCCATATTTTATTTTTTATAATTAATAAGGTGCCGATTTATCTTTGTAGAGTTGGTGAATTAACAACATATGTGGAAGTGTGACCACCCCAATAAATATAAATAGGTATTTTAATATAAAAACGTTATCAAAAGATCCCCCCCAATAGATTAACCCTATGATCGCCACCAAAGCCAAAAAACTTAAACCAGCGGTATTTTTTATGTAATCTCTCCAATTGTAGTTGGGGCTATTGATTTGAAAAAATGATATTTGTTCTTGAATACTGGTTAGCGAATGCCATCCGGCAAAATAAAAAGCAAAGCCCAACCATAATGGGAGTTGATACAGTGCGAAACCAAGAATGATTAAATTGAGTAATTCGTTAAATAAACTTTTTCGATTTAGAATGCTAAAAAAATATAAACTCATTATGGTGGCAAGAGTCAATACAGTCACTGCAACGATAATTCCAACTCTTAAACTTTCGGAAATTTCCCATGCTAGATTGGAACTGATAGCCTCAATTACAGGTAACGCTGTTTCATAATGAGCCATAATGGGAATAATCAATACAAATGTTCCCCAGATAATATAAGTAATCCATCCTATAGTACCGCCATCTGGAAAAACATATACCCAATTGGATTGACCAAAATGGAATAGAGAGATTCCAATAAAAATCAATAACCCAATGGAGGGAAAGCTGATCCAAATAATACCATAAAGGGCCATAATAGCTAAATAACTAAGGTAGAAATGAATAAGCTTTTTGGAACCTAAATAAGACTGTTTTAGGTTTTTAAAAATTAGATAATCAGTAGCCCCATGTGGAATTCCTAAAAAAAGAATAGCTATAAGTCCTAACCCAAAAAAAGAATGGTTCATCCAATTCGGAACGGCATAAAGACCCATTATTAGAAGTAGTCCAAGCCCTCTTAAAGTATAGTACAGATTTGGATATTTTTCTGTCATCTCAATTCTGACTTAGGTTTAGAAATAATGGGAAAACTAGGATTCTTAAAATATACCGCTGTTAAAGCTTTTAAAAATCTTATTTTGGGAAGGGTCGAAAACAATAATATTTCTTCCAATAGGTTAGAGCGCTCATCAAGAAATTTCAAAATGATTGGAAAGGAATTCTTTCTAAATAATGCACTAAAGATAGACGAACTTGCTTCCTTTTCAGTAGTCATTAAATACAAAAGGAGCTTATCGTAAAATCTAAATCTCTTATTATTATATACTTTTGTAAGTCTATTTTTTGTAGGAGATAGTTGATTTATCAAGAAATCGCACCTTCTTTGAATGTTTTTGAAGGCGTACCCCGTAGTAGGTTTTACTGCCCCTGCAATAGCTCCTAAATTAATAATCCTAGAGCCTACTTTTTCTTTAAAGGTTGCATCTTTCATTGGAATGACTCCATGTTCCTCTTCTACTATTTCATATTTTTTTAGATTCCAAATCTGCTCCAAATATTGTTTAATTTGAGAATGGTATACCGTTTGATGAAAAGTATTTTCAGTAAAATAGGTGCACTCCACTAATGCCTCATTATCGGACGTAGGCAAAACATACATGAATGAAGGACCTTCAATCTGAGGAATTCTAAAATCCATTAGGTATACCCCTTTTCCTTTAAATATTGGTTGAGCTGTTTGGATAAAATATCCTTTGAAATGTTGGTGAAGAGAAAAAGTAGGTTTTTGTTTTTCAAATCCATAGAAACTATTGAAAACAGTTTGGGCTTCAAATTTTTGACCGTCTGCAACTATATAACCACTATGATCGGTTTCCCCTATTTCACTAATCCATCCTTTTATCAATTTTACGTTTGGGAAATTTTTTAAACGATTTAGTATATGTTGATAGAAATCTAGGCTTCGAATCATGTGGTATCTGAAAGGATTAGCAAGACCGGAAATAACCCCTTCACGATCAGCAAAATGTATATGGTCCCAACTTTTAGAAACCAAGGATGCATACCAAGGTGTGCCTTTTTCCCAAAAGCACCAAGTTTTATCATTTATCTGGTAATCTTGTTTATCCACTAATAAAATGTCCTTCTTAGATAAATTCTGATCACTCAGCAGTCTATCCAACATACTTAATCCTGCACACCCACCACCGGCAATAATAAAATCGTATTTCACAATTTAATTTTAGTTCTATACCTAAAAACAAAAATTACTTTTATGTTCATTATTTTTTGTAAAATTTATATTCACAAGCTATATATTCTATCATTAGAAAAATAATTTTAAATAGGTTGTCTGGTCTGAATTCAAGCATCTCTTCTGATTTAGTTTTATCTTTGAGCTAACATTTAAAGTAAACCATGACTAGAAAAACTAGAATGACTCCTTTTGCTAGATTCTTTATATTCTTGCTTTTTGTAGCTCCACTTGCATACATAGGTGCTTCGTATTACCGAGGAGAAGATGGGATAGCAAAAATTAAATCTTTATTGGGAAAATTTAAAGAAGACCAACCTACCATTGAAGCTCAGAAACCTACTGAAGAAAATAATTTAGCTAACGCTAAAAGGTCTGAATTGGAAGTCAAAATAGATTCTGTGCTATTAAATCAAAAGTTGATTATAGATATTTTAAAATCTAATCAAGGAGATCGACTTAATTCTAAACCGGATTCACTTTAAAATTTTGTTAAAATATTATTGCTATCAAAAAACTTAGTACATTTCGGATGTCATTAAGTAAATATGGTTCGGTTTTTTAACGTATTTATTGCTTTAATTTCCTCGCTTACCTTATTTGGCGAGGCCTCATTCTATTCGGTTAGCCATTTAGATAAAAAGTTTTTCGCCGAAGACATTGAAATTGATTTTTCCGAACAGGGAAACACTGATGAGGATTCATCTCTCCTTAAACTAGAAAAAGGTAATTTTCGATCTGCAGATGAATTTGTATGGAATACTCAAGAAGCCTTTTCGAAATCTGTCGCTAGCCTTTCTGTTAAGAGTAACAACAGCCTCTATTTACTCTATTGTAACCTCAAATTAGATTGTTAAGGAAACTCACGATTTTTTTATCATTCCTTAACAAAATTTATTTATGCAAATTCAGTCTTTTGACGAGAATAAGGTATTGGATGATTTACATCATTACTTGCCATCTCAGTTAAGTCTCAAGGATTTTGTCCACCATAATCCTCTACATAATTTTCAACATCTTTCTTTTTTTGATGCCATCTTTAAGGCCTCCAAAAACTTTGGATGTCAGGTTACGCTTTCATTGGAAGAATATAGGTCTTTGTATCAAGATGGTAGGATTCGCGATGAAATTCTGTCTTTCATTATTGCAGATCAGTATGAGGAAACTCAGGTATCTAATTGGCGATATAATTTGTTACAAAAAGATTATCCATATTCCTTTGAACCAAATATTGGAGGAATTAGGTCTTTTTGGAAAAAGGTTTATCAAATTGATTTAGATAATCATGTCCATCCCTTACTCTTCAGATACATAGGTTCTTTTTTGGATCAAGGGGTAGCTTTATGGCATTTTCCCTTTGAGGACAATGGTTTGATTCAGGCGATAAGAGATTTAGATAGAAGTAGCTTCCAAGGAGTATTCAAATCAAAAAGGACCCGTGAATTGCTCCATCAGAATCATTTAAGTATTAAGCATTTACTTGATTTAGTGGTTGGGGACCCTGAGGCCTATAGCAATTACTTATTGGATCAACAATTTGCCCATCGAGGTTGGAGTGGATTATTTGCTGCTACTGAATCTTCACCTGAGACTCTTTTTTACAGAAAGAAAAGCAGCCTCAAGGATTTAATCCTTTTTGAATTATTAATGGAATTGGATGTTCTTGATTCAAATTTAGATAAACAATGGAAGCCGTTGGGAAAAGCTATCCAACTCCCCAAAATCAAATATTTTGAAAATCATCATTTAACCGAACTAGAAACTGTACTTTCCATTTGGCAACGAGCTTTTGAATGGGATTATTACGATGAGGTTTTGGCTGGGATTCAAACTGCTGCAAAAATACCCAGGAAATCCTCTCATAAAGTTAGTTTTCAATCGGTATTTTGTATCGATGATCGAGAATGCTCTATTCGACGACATTTTGAAAAAGTTGATAAAAATTGTCAAACTTATGGAGCCCCGGGCTTTTTTGGAGCTGCTTTTTACTTCCAACCACAAGGTGGAAAGTTTTACGAAAAAAACTGTCCGGTTCCCGTAACCCCCAAACATCTTATAAAAGAATACGATGTAAAGGATAAACAAAAGCATGAATTGCTTCATCATCCAAGGACTCACACCGTAATAAGTGGATTTTTTGCTTCTTTATCTATTGGGTTGTGGGCTGCTGTCCGGATGGTATACGATTTATTTTTTCCAAAAATGAGGCCAGATATTTCCAATGCATTTGCCCATATGAATCGTTATGGTCAATTGAAGATTGAAAATGATTCTTTAGATGACCTTGAAAATGGCCTTCAAGTAGGTTATACCATAGAGGAAATGGCAAATGTTGTAGAAGGTATTCTCCAAGGAATAGGACTTACAGAGGATTTTGCCCCTATAGTCTATATAATAGCTCATGGGAGTAGTAGTGCTAATAACCCTCACCATGGTGCCCATGATTGTGGGGCTTGTAGTGGTCGTCCGGGAGCAGTTAATGCAAGAGTATTTGCCTTTATGGCCAATCATTCAAAGGTCAGAAGTATATTAGAAGATAGAGGGATTTCCATTCCTTCTGTTACATGGTTTGTCGGAGCTATGCATGATACTGCTAGCGATGAAATAGCCTATTATGATTTGAATGATTTGAACGAGAACTCTTTGAGGCATCATCTAGAAAATGTGCCTAGTATAGAGTTAGCTTTGGACTTTAATGCCAAGGAACGATCTAGAAGATTTGCTTCCATAAATACCAATTCGGACTTAAAGCGGATAAGGAAGGCCATAAAAAATCGCTCAGTATCATACTTTGAACCTAGACCGGAATTAGGACATGGAACGAACTCCATTTGTCTAGTAGGTAATCGGGAGACTACTAAATCTTTAGTTTTAGATAGGAGGGCTTTTTTACAATCCTATGATCCATTTTCTGATCCAAAAGGAATCATTCTTGCTAAAATTTTAGGTCCATTACCAGTGGTATGCGGTGGGATCAACCTAGAATACTATTTCTCTAGAATGGATGTGGAAAGAATGGGAGCTGGAACGAAATTGCCCCACCATGTCATGGGATTGGTTGGCGTTTCCAATAGTAGCGATGGAGATTTAAGACCTGGTCTTCCTCTTCAAATGATAGAGAATCACGATCCCGTTCGCCTGGTCATGATTATAGAACAATCGCCATTAATCGTGGAAAATATACTTAATAGTACCCCCTCCATGAAAGAATGGTTTAGTAACGAATGGATATTCTTATTCGCCCTTAATCCTTCAGATCATTCACTGCACAGATATAAGGGTAACCAATTTTATCCCTATCAAACGCTTAAAAAAATTGAGGCGCAAAAGGGAGATTTCATCAAACAGGTTGAGAGAAAGGATAGTATGAAAACAAATCATATTCTCGATGCAACCAAAGAAAATTTACCCGTATATGTTTATGAACATGAATAATTTAATTCCGCTTTTACCGCTATTACCCCTAACTGCACTGCTGATAGGTTTTTTATTTCACAACACCCGAGAAAAAGAAATTTATCGGGCTAATCTTGCTGGTATTGGATTTAACTTGATAATAATAATAATTCTATTTATTCAATGGATTTTTCAAGATAAGGTCCCTCTTTCGCATAAAGGAATACTTCTTTACCAAACTAGTTTGGATGCTATTGATATGTCTTTTTATATAGATGGCTATGGATTCGTTTTCCTATTTAGTGCAACTATTTTAACATTACTTATTGTAGTTTTTAGCAAAACCTATTTGCACCGAGAACCAGGATATAAGCGTTTTTTCAATAATTTAAAGGCATTTTATGCTGGACTAATCACCATTATTATAGCCGCCAATTTTGAAACCTTATTTATTGGATGGGAAATTCTTGGCATAACATCCTTTTTCTTAATCGGGTTTTACCGGGACCGGTATATTCCAGTTAAAAATGCACTTAAGGTAGTCTCCTTATATAGAATTGCAGATGTCTCTCTATTATTAGTCATGTGGGAGGCTCATCACCTATTTCAAGGAAGTATTCGCTTCGAAGAACTTTCTTCTGCATTAGCTGGAATGGATACTAATATTGAATTTAATAGTGGATTATTGCTTATTTCAATCTTAGTAATTTTGGCCGCTGTAGTTAAATCAGCTCAATTTCCATTTTCTAGTTGGTTGCCCAGAGCAATGGAAGGTCCAACCTCATCAAGTGCTATTTTTTATGGGGCACTTTCTGTACATATTGGCTTGCTATTGTTAATTAGGACTGGCCCCATTTGGGAGGGTATACCTTCGGTAAAAGCCCTCATTATGGGAATCGGTTTAGTAACGGTATTCTCAGCCACCTTGGTAGCTCGAATTCAACCCTCGATCAAAACCCAAATTGCCTATTCCACCATTGCTCAAATTGGACTGATGTTTGTGGAAATTTCCCTAGGTTGGTATCAACTTGCCATGTTTCATTTTGTCGGTAATGCCTTTTTGAGAAGCTATCAGTTATTGGTGAGTCCTTCAGTATTGAGTTATAAAATTCACGATCAGTTTTTCAATTTTATACGACCGCAACCCCAAAAGAAAGAGGGATTTTTTAATCGACTTAAATTATCTCTTTACCTATTGGGAATACATGAATTTTATTTTGATGAAAATCAATACAAATGGTTGTGGAGGCCATTAAAGAAAGTTGGAACAGCTCTTAATTTCATTGCTGCTAAGCAGATGATAAGCCTAGGTCTTCTATTGTTTTTTTTAGGCTTGGTAGGGGTTTATTCGCAACCCTACTTACCTGCTGGATTTCGATATGGGCTCCCCTATATATTTGCTATCCTCGCTCTTATGGTTTTACTAAAAGCATTCACCCTAAGAGGAAAAGTAATAGAAATTTGGGGATTGGTGATTCTCAATCAACTATTCCTCACTTTGAGTATTGGATATAATGAATCTTTTGATTACAGTCAAATTCATCTTTATCTAAGTGGAATTCTCTTGAGTTTTATGATCGGATTGTATGTCTTTAGGAATTTAAAAAAAGCAGGATTAGCCACCGATCTTTCTACTTACCAGGGAAATGTATATGTAAAGCCAACCCTCGCATTTGTTTTCGCCCTGGCTTGTTTGGGAATGATTGGCTTTCCTATCACCCCAACATTTTTGGGAGAAGAACTCATTTTGGGACATATTCATTCTGGACAATACCTTTTAATGACGCTTATTATGGGTTCCCTTTTAATAGTTGGATTGGTAATTTTTAGAACATATTCTCGACTTTTTTTAGGCATCCACATGAAAGGAATGCACATTCGTTCTTATCGCTCTGCTTAATTATTTAAAAAAAAATATAAAAAATATAGAAATGAAAAATGAAGTATCTATGCCTGTAGAAGGCCTTAAAGGAATTAAAGCTCATTTTAAATCCGATTTTTTATCTGGTTTTTTGGTTTTTTTATTGGCACTCCCTTTGAGTTTGGGTATTGCAAAAGCTAGTGGATTTCCGGCTTCAATGGGTGTGCTAACTGCCATGATTGGAGGGTTAGTTTCGTTTATGAAAGTATCTCCATTGACCATTAAGGGCCCAGCTGCAGGGTTAATTACAATTTGTTCGGGTGCCATTGTAGCGATGGGAGGAAGCGGATTTGAAAATGGTTTTATGGGATGGCATTTGGCTTGTGGAATAATTGTTTTCGTTGGACTTATTCAAATCGTTTTGGCTTACCTCAAACTAGGAAGCTACAGTGAGTTCTTTCCAACCTCAGCAGTTCACGGAATGTTGGCCGCAATAGGTTTGATTATTATCGCCAAACAAGTACCCGTTTTATTGGGTGATGCACCCGAATTGAGCAAAGGCCTTTCTCCTATAGAACTATATACTCATATACCAGAATTTGTCATTAATGAAAATTTAACTATAGCCATTATAGGTGTGATTTGCCTTGTTCTAATGTTTGTTAAACCCTTGATTAAAGCATTAGATAAAATTCCAGCTCCAATGGTAGTTTTGATTTTTGTCATTCCTACTTCCTTAATCCTCAACCTTAAAGCAACTCAGCCTGAATATATATTGGTTCATATTGGTAATTTTTGGAAAGATGTAACCATCAATGCAGACTTCTCTCAAATTTCAACCCTTTCATTTTGGAAATATGTACTTATTTTCTTGTTTGTAAATTCCCTAGAATCGCTGTTAACGGTAAAAGCCATAGATGGTATAGATCCATTCAAAAGAAAATCTGACTTTAATGGTGATTTAAAAGCGGTAGGAGTCGGTAATAGTTTGGCAGGTTTATTAGGTGGATTACCCATGATTTCTGAAGTATTGAGAAGTTCAGTCAACTCGAATAATGGAGCAAAAACAAAATGGGCTAACTTTTGGCATGGAGTATTTTTGTTAATTGCCATGGTTTTCCTTATCCCCGTAATAGAATTAATTCCTAACGCGGCCTTGGCTTCTATGCTTATTTATGCAGGATATAAACTTGCAGCACCAAGTACTTTTAGTCATGCTTATAAGGTGGGATATGACCAATTTGTTGTATTTATTCTTACTGTTTTGGTTACCCTTTTGGAAGATCTCTTATTGGGTATAGCGGTAGGTATTATCACTAATATGATATTCCAACTTTACTACCAAACCAGTTTCCGAAATTTTTTCAAATTCATCGGCCTCATTGAGGAAAATAGTGAAAGTGCTAAGATTATTGTGGATGGATCTGCCACATTTAGTAATTGGATAGGAATGAAGAAATTAATGGAAAAAGTGGCAGATAAAACCTCTTTAATAATTGATTTTTCTTCAGCAAAATATGTGGATCATAACGTTCTAGAGAATTTACATACTATTGAACACCTTTATGAACTAAATGACAAAAAGTTATTGATAGAGGGATTGAATCAATTTCAATCTATTTCTAACCACGAACTTTCAGGCAAATACAGAAAATAATGAAAATCCGCATTTTTTCAATCATATTTTTATTCACTGGGATGAGCATCTATTGTTCAGGTCAAGATTTGGATGATGAATATATATTTGACCAGACAAATACTTGGTTTTTTTTACTTAACAAGGTGAAAATTACCAATAAGTTGAGTCTTGAAAATGAACTCCACGAAAGAACAGGGGCTTTCCTTTCCCAACAGGGTACTTTTCTTTGGAGACCTTCTTTAGGTTATCATTTTCATTCCAAATCAAGCTTATCAGTGGGATATTCCTTATTGATTAATGAACCTAACGATCCTAATCCTAAACCCCTTTTTCATACCATTGAAAATAATGTTTGGGAACAATTTCAACGGTTAGGTAAATGGAACCTGTCTCATAGATTAAGGCAGGAGCACCGTTGGTCCAATGGATTTAACAATCGATTTAGATACAGAATAACATGGACTCATTCTATTGGAGCAGGTCCGATTTTCATCAATTTATTTAATGAATTTTGGATCAACCAAAAAGTAAACCTAATTCCAGAAAAATGGTCACGTAACTGGACCTATCTGGGATTAGGTTATCAACTTTTTGGGTCAAGTAATCTCCAATTGGGCTATATGAACCAACTCGATTTTATATCGGAAGACCTAAAAGTTATAACTCCTATCGTTCAAACAACTATGGTTTATAATTTTTAAGGGGTCTTCCGCCCCCCCTATTTTTTATTTATAGGAATATATTTCAGATACTTGTTCTGTACTATTAACCGTAATGCCTAAATCTTTGATTAGACCAGTGTGGAGGTCATAAACCCAACCATGGATATAAGGAAATTGACCATCTTCCCAGCTATCCTGCACAAAAGGGATGGTAGCCATATGTTTGACTTGTTCCTCTACATTGAGCTCTACTAATCTTTTGAATTTATCTCCTTCACTTGAAATCTTAGAAAGTTCAGCTTCATTCATCCTGTAGACATCCTTAATGTGTCCGAGCCAACTGTCAATGTATCCAAACTTATTATGAGACATGGCAGCTTGAACCCCTCCACAACCATAATGTCCGCAGATAATTACATGCTTGACTTTTAAAACCCTGATGGCGTAATATGCTACACTGAGCAAGTTGGCGTCGGTTCTAACTACAACATTAGCTATGTTTCTATGAACAAATAACCGACCGGGGTCTGAATCTGTTACTTTAGATTCTGGTACCCGACTATCGGAACAGCCAATCCATAAAAATTCTGGTTGCTGGCCTTTAGCAGATTCCTTAAAATAATCCGGATCTTCTTTTAAATAAGTTGCTGCAAAGTGTTGGTTTCCATTCAATAAATCCTCAATTGTCTTTGCCATGTGAATTACTTTTAAGTTTAGTTATAATACTATGCAATATAATAGTAAAACTATAATTATTCCTAATCCTTATTTTAATGTTTGAAAAAATATTACTTCAATAGATTAATTAAACTGCCTTATTTCATGATTTTTGATCTTTCAATAGAGTGATGTTTCAATTCTTGCGAAAAAGAGTTAT
Source organism: Bacteroidota bacterium (assembly GCA_041164265.1). Classification (GTDB taxonomy): domain Bacteria; phylum Bacteroidota; class Bacteroidia; order Chitinophagales; family Saprospiraceae; genus CALAZP01. Next base: position 28,155 of record JBEAPR010000067.1, read on the forward strand.
GAATCAAATTTTATATGATCTAGTCAATCCAAAATGAGGAGAACCTTGATGAAGGAATTATGGTTGAGAAAACAAAATGGTTCTCTATCGGCGAGAAAGGGTAAAAGGAATATTTAGGATTAAAACAAAGAAGCTATATTAGGCGTAGAAATGGCCTCAAATATAGCTTAAGGATAAGATAATATAGGGTAGGGGATTAAGGTGTATGGTTGGTTGATCTTGCAAAGAGGTCTTAAACAGAAAAGCTTTCCCCACAAGCGCAAGTTCTGGATGCGTTGGGATTATTAAAATAAAACCCCTTACCATCAAGGCCACCAGAAAATTCAAGGGTCGTATTACATAGGTAAATGAAACTACTGAGATCGGTTACAATTTTAATTTGATTGTCTTCAAAGACCTGATCATGCTCCTTTAATTCTTCGTCAAAAGTCAATTGATAGGTCAAGCCAGAGCAACCTCCACTGGTTACTTTTACCCTAACAAACATTTCGGGTCCTTTTCCTTCTGAAGATCTGATTTCCTCAATTCTTTTTTTGGCACTTTCAGCGACAAATAACATAGGATGAAGTTTTAATTATAAACAAAATGTGTTCTATTAAGGTTGGTTAAACTTAATATTTCGTTTAAGACCACCATATTTTGTTCTTTTCACAGCACTTCCTTCAAATAAACCATTAAATTTTTCTTGAGTAAGATTTTCCCAATCTTCTTTTTTCATTGCCTTTAATTGTTCATTTGGCAAAAAAGCTTTTTCAGAATGAGGTTTTGAAAATTTATTCCAAGGACACACTTCTTGACAGATATCACAACCAAAAATATAATTTTTCATCAATCCTTTAAATTCTTCAGGAATAGGTCGATTTTCTTTTAATTCTATGGTTAAGTAGGAGATACACCGCGAGGCATTCATGCGATAACCTGGTTTTTCAATCGCTTCAGTAGGGCAATGGTCAATACAGTTTGTACAAGTTCCGCAATAATTATCAATGGGACCGTCATAAATTAAGTCTTGGTTGATAAAGATTTCTGCTAAAAAAAAGTAAGAACCCATTTTAGGATGAATCAAAAGCGTATTTTTCCCTCTCCAACCTAATCCTGCTCGAACAGCCACATCTCTTTCCAGAACTGGTGCTGAATCAACGAAATAACGACCTTCAAGCCCGGGTTGGATAAGCTGTAATTGTTGGTAAAAGTCTTTTAATTTCTTTTTAATGATTTTGTGGTAATCTTTTCCCAAAGCATATTGGCTAATCTTATAGTTGGAATTTTCTGTGGGATTATTTTTAGTAAAATAATTATAGGCGAGACTAATTATGGATTTAGTTCCCGGGACCAGTTGAGTAGGATCTATTCTTTTTTCGCGGTAACGCTCCAGATAACTCATTTCTCCTTGGTAACCTTGATTGATCCATTGGGTCAATCTATCGGAAGCATCATAAAAGGGAGCTGCATGGGTAATCCCTACAGAGAGGAAACCTAGTGTTTGGGCCTTTTCTTTTATCCATTCAGTTAATTCCTTTGGACTCATTATTCCACTATCTGGAGTTTGGCAAATTTCAACATAATTCGTTTTTCCGGTTGATCCAGATGTTCAAACCGAATGGTAGCGACTTTATTGGCTGCACCACCATCAATAGATTGAACAGTTCCTCTTCCAAATTTTAAATGTAATATGTCCATTCCTATTTGAATAGAAGCGGCTGGGCTGGGTTTGAAATTGTTAGGATCAATTCCAAAATCTTGGGAATTAAAGTTGGTTTCTTTTTTAAAATACCCTTTAACAGAAGAACCGGTAGCAGTAGTGGTCGTCTCAGAGAAAAGAGAATTGGATTTTGGCTTATTTTCAAAGTGAATCTCGGGAATTTCTTCTAAGAACCTGCTGGGTTCGTTATATCTCATCTGGCCAAATTTATACCTGCTTGCTGCCCAAGATAGCGTTAATAATTGCTCCGCTCTGGTGATAGCAACATAAAAAAGCCGTCTTTCTTCATCTATGTCATCTATTTTTTCTATGGACATAAATGAGGGAAATAGCTTTTCTTCAAGCCCTACGACGAATACAGATTTAAATTCTAATCCTTTGGCACTATGCACGGACATGAGGGTAACCCGATCCACCTCTGCTTCCTCTTGATCAAAATCAGTTATTAGGGCAATGTTTTGTAAGTAGCTAGAGAGGGATTTGTCTGTTAATGTACCTTCTTCATTTTCCTCTACCAAATCATCCTCGACGAATATTTTTATCCCGTCTAATAATGCGTTCAAATTTTCTAATCTACTTTCACCTTCCGGGGTTTTATCCTTTTTATATTCATCAATAATACCAGATCTTTTGGCAATGAAATATCCTAACTCATACGCATTCAGAGTAGTAGTTTTGGTATGGAAATCTTGAATAAGGTTGGAAAATTGTAAAAGAGTAGTGGCAGCTCTATTGGAGAGTCCACTCTGATTAATTACTTGAAAAAATGGGAGATTCATTGAGGCTGCTTTTTCTGCAAGCTTAGTGAAAGTGGTATTTCCAATATTTCTTTTTGGGAAATTAATGACCCTTCTCAAAGCTTCATCATCATTAGGATTGACTGCCAATCTTAGATAGGCCAGCAAATCTTTAATTTCTTTTCTTTGGTAAAAAGATTGACCTCCAAAAACCTTATATGGTATATTGTATCTTCTGAGATATTCTTCAAAAATTCTAGATTGTGCATTGGTTCTGTAAAGGATCGCAAAATCTGTATTTTTAAAATGGAGTCTATTTTTTTGTTCTACCAAATGGTCTACCACTCTTTTACCCTCTTCTGTATCTGCAAGTGCTTTAATGAGTTTGATTTTTTCTCCTTGCCCCTTGTCTGACCATATTTTCTTTTGAATTTGTCGAGTATTAAAATTAATAACTTCATTGGCAGCCTGAACAATATGTTCAGTTGACCGGTAATTTTGCTCTAGTTTGAATACCTTTATTCCAAAAGGTTTGAAGTCTTTTTCGAAATCCAAAATATTTTGAATAGTAGCTCCCCTAAATCCATAAATACTTTGGGCATCATCTCCTACCACACATATATTTCTGGGGCTCCCTTCATAGTGGCATAATTTTCGAACGATTCCATATTGTAAATGGTTGGTATCTTGAAACTCGTCTACCAAAAGGTATTGGAATTTTTCTCTGTATTTATCTAAGACATTTTCCGGATTGACTTGAAGTAACTCAAACATCCTATAAAGCAAATCGTCAAAATCCATGGCATCAGACCTTTTGCACCGAGCGACATAGGCTGCATAGATATCTTTGAAAGCAGGTCTATTATTTTGTTTGTCTTGTAAAAGGAGTTCTTCATTTTTAGTATAAAGGACAGGAGTAATCAAACTGCTTTTAGCAGATGAAATTCTAGATCTGATGCTGTTCGCATTGTATTGCTCTTTGTTGAGATTCAGTTCCTTAATAATTGAACTGATTAGCGCTTTACTATCATCTGTGTCGTATATCGTAAAATTGGAAGAATACCCAATTTGGTGAGCTTCCACTCTAAGTATTCTGGCGAATATGGAGTGAAACGTCCCTGCCCAGACCCTTTTTGCCGAAGGCCCAACCACCTCTTCTATTCTGGATTTCATCTCTCTTGCCGCTTTGTTGGTAAAAGTGAGGGCCAAAATAGAGTCTGGCCTTATCCCGCTGTGAATATGGTGTGCAATTCGATAGGTTAATACTCTTGTCTTTCCCGATCCGGGTCCTGCAACTACCAAAACAGGTCCATTAGACTGGGTAACCGCATTTTTTTGAACGTCATTCAAAGTGTGTAAGTAATCGGTCGTTCTTTCCATATTCTTATTTTCCTTCCATTTCTAAAGCCTCCCAATAATCTAAAGCCCTTCTGGTATGGGGAATACAAATAGAACCTCCTACCAGATTAGCTATGGAAAAAACCTCAAAAATTTCTTCCTTGGTTACACCTAAGTTATAACATTTTCCTAAGTGGTAGGCGATACAATCGTCACATCTTAAAACCATAGAAGCTACCAAACCCATCAATTCTTTGGTTTTGATGGGTAAGGCTCCTTCTTGATAAGCTTGGTGGTCTAAGCTAAAAAATCGCTGTAGTGTTTTATTGTTTTCCGCCAATAGCGCTTCATTCATTTTAGCTCGGTAGGCATTGAACTCTTTTACTTTGGACATTTTTTAGTCACAAAGTTAACCATTTAATAAGTGGATGCATACAATTCTTCAACCGAAACTCCTTCACTTGGCATTCTTAAAGTTTGGGTATGAATCAATTGATTTCCTGAGAATAAATTGGTGATTAACCATTCCCTTTGAACCTCTATCCAGGCTCCATTTTCAATAATATCATCATTCCAAGTGATTAAAAAACTCGATTCAATTTCTACCAAATTCCGTTGATCTTTTTCAGTTTGCCAATACCCATCTAAATCAATTTTTGGATAACCAGTTTGATCTGGATGAATAGATTCGTTCTTTAATAATGTAGTGGATTCAATTCCATCTTTACTATCAGGTAGCCTCAATTGATCTAGAGTAGGAAAGGGAGTTGAATTAAGGGGAGGAAAATTACTGACGTCTTCTTGTTCATTATTGATGAGCACATTATTGAACATACGGATATTACTGAGCATGACAGATATGGCCTTTGTTTTCACTCCTTCAATTGAAAGATCTAAGATATCGCCTTTCGACAGTTTGTCACTTAAGTAAAAATGATAGAATGGTTTTTTATTGGGTAATTTCACTCCATTAACTAGAACCGTTAGCTCAGCTTCAATGTTACCATCAGTATCCCAGTTAAAGGAGAGGTAACCATTATCTGGCACGGTAATACTTGTAGTAACTACATTAGAATGATTATTGACCAATATGGCCTTATCACCAACAATCGAGGAGGAAGGGCCAATAGGGATAATAGGATTGTGAAAAGGTATGGCTTGAACAGACGAAGTGACCCAAGCGAATCCCAATCCAAAAAGTAAGAAGATTTTTTTTGTTCTCATGATGCAGTTTTTACATTTCACGAGTCAAGAATTAAGCCAAAATGGATTCACTTTTTGGCTATATATCAGTTTATTAAAAAACAATTATGTAAGAAATTGATGCTTAATTTTTAAGGCCAACACATTAAACAAAAAAAAATAGATAATAATTTGATGAAGGTAACAAAGTGGTATACAGAACATAAAGTAAAGGGAAGTATAGAGGAGGTATGGAAGTTTTTTAGCCATCCTGCTAATCTTGATCAACTGACGCCAAAGGAGGTTAATTTTTCTATTAAATCTATTTCAGGTGAGGGGCCTATGTATCCTGGAATGTTGGTTCAATATCAAATAAGGCCCTTTAAATGGATTCCTGTCAATTTTTTTTGGGTGGCAGAGATTAAGCAAGTCCAACCACCGAATCGCTTTATCGATGAACAGCGATATGGTCCTTTCGCATTTTGGTACCATGAACATGCATTCGAGGCTGTAGCGGATGGGGTTATAATAAAAGATATTTTACATTACAGGGTTCCTTTAGGATTTTTGGGTAAATTAATCGATCGGTTAGTCATTCGGTTTGCTATAAAACGTATTTTTAGTACACGTACAGATATACTTCATGAATATTTTCAAAATTTAGAAAAATGAAAGGCTTGATTTATTCCACTTTGGTTTTTTTTATGGGCACGTTATGGATGAATGCTCAAACTAAGAAACCACTTGATCACCAATCTTTTGATATTTGGAATGAAATAGAAAATACCCAAATTTCAAATGACGGTAATTGGGTATCCTATGAGCTTCAGCCTGGTAAAGGAAATTCCAATTTAGGTTTATACAATGGTAAAAATGGTACAACGGTCCTTTTTGAAAGAGGAAGTGAGGCGGTATTTACCTCTGATAATGAATATTTAATTTTCAAAGTTGTTCCCGATGCAGATACTATAGCCTTTTTGAAGAAGCAAGAAATAGAAAAGGAAAATTTACCATCAGACACTTTAGTGGTATTTAATTTGAATTCAGGAGAGCAGATTAGAATTGGTGCATTAAAAAAATATTATTGTTCGCCTTATTGGAAGGAGGGTATGTTATTCGAGTCTCAAGATTCTTTGAAGTGGATGCACTTTAAAACTAAAAAGGTGGGAAGTTTAGGAACCATTGATGAAGTGGCTATTTCTAAGGAGAAAGAAAAAGCGCTGCTCGCACGTGAGAATAGTGATTCTGTTCAAAAAGCTGGAATTTTTTTGTGGGAAGCATTTAAGGATTCCGTAGCCATTCGTCCAATTCATTTAGTATCTGGTTCCTATGAGCAGCTGACTTTTGGTGATAATGGAAATGCTTTTGCTTTTCTTTTGGATACAGCAGGGTTAGAATTCAAACCTGATTATTCCTTGTATTATGGATATTCTAATAAACCGGGATTAATGGAATTGAAGAAAGATTCTATTTTACAGTTGCCAAATGATTGGGGAATAAGTAAACATGGAAAAATGACGATTGGGTCTAACGACCAAAAAATATTTTTTGGAACTAGTCCTATACCAATAGTAGAGGATCCTGATGATGAAAATAAAGTAAGTGTGGAGGTTTGGACCTGGAATGATCCAGTATTGTATACCAGACAAGAAAGTTCTTTAAAAAGAGATAGGGAAAAAACTTTTGGTGCGGTAGTTTTTTTAGAAAGTAATAGCGGGAGACAATTGGCCTTTGATTCCATACCTCATATGGAAATCATCAATGAGGGGAAAAGCGAGCTAGTTCTATTATGGGCTGATGAAGCGTATCAATCTTCTTATGATTATTTAGGAGGACCTGTTTCTAAGGATGTTTACCTGAAAAATATCAAAACTGGAGAATTAGAAAATGTGGCTACTGGGTTAAGAGGTACTCCAAGACCATCACCTGCTGGAAAGTTTTTGTATTGGTATGCTTATGAGGATAGTTTATGGATGGCATATCGCATAGCGGACAGTAAACTACTCAAAATTGCTGCTAATGAGAATATTCAATTTTATAGAGTTGATGATGATCATCCGGATTTTCCACCTCCTTATGGAATGGCAGGCTGGACTACTTCTGATGATTTTATTTTACTTTATGATCAATATGATGTTTGGATGCTGGACCCTTCCGGAAGTTTAAAGCCCAATAATCTATCCAATGGAAGAAAAGACCGAAAAATCGCGAGGTATATTCAAGTTGATCCCGAGCAAAAAGCGATTGAGGAGGTAGCACCTATGTTATTACATTTTGTAGAAGAGGATACTAGAAAAGAAGGCTACAAATGGTATAACTTACATACAGGGGTTAAAGATATTGTTAAAGAAGGATCTTTCAAATTGATGCCGCGTCCACTCAAGGCAAAGAATGCTGATAAATGGGTGTTTACTCGAGAAAATTATCAGACTTTCCCCAATTTGATTTACAGTGATAGGCTGACTACGGAATCTATTATTACTAATGCCAATCCTCAGCAAGAGGAATATTCGTGGGGTACCATAGAGCATTTCTATTGGACGGGTACGAATGGAGAAAAGCTCCGTGGACTCTTGGCTAAACCAGACAATTTTGATCCTAAGGTGAAGTACCCAATGATTGTTAATTTTTATGAAAAAAGTTCTGATGCCTTATTTAATCATAGAGCACCTTTCCCTCATAGATCTCAAATTAACTATACCTTTTATACGAGCAGAGGGTATTTGGTTTTTAATCCTGACATTCCCTATGAAATTGGGTATCCAGGTGAAAGTGCATATAATGCAGTAGTGTCCGGGACCATTGCATTAATTGACAAAGGATTTGTGAATGCTGCTAAAATTGGAATTCAAGGGCATAGTTGGGGAGGATACCAAATCGCTCATCTTTTAACTAAAACTTCCTTGTTTGCATGTGCGGAATCTGGTGCACCAGTAGTTAATATGTTTTCTGCTTATGGGGGAATAAGATGGGGAACAGGTATGAGTCGCCAGTTTCAATACGAACACACCCAGAGCAGAATTGGAGGCACGATTTGGGAATATCCAATGCGGTTTTGGGAAAATTCACCCCTGTTTTTCTTAGATAAAGTGAATACCCCTGTTTTAATCTTACATAATGATGAAGATGCTGCTGTTCCATGGTATCAAGGTATAGAGTATTTTATGGGTCTTAGAAGATTGGGTAAGCCAGCTTGGTTACTCAATTATAATGGAGAACCTCATTGGCCAGTTAAAAGGAAAAATAGATTAGATTTTCAATTGAGAATGCAACAATTTTTTGATCATTATCTTCAGGATGCGCCTAAACCTTTATGGATGGAAAAAGGAGTGCCTGCAATTGAAAAAGGGATCCATCAAAATTTGGAGCTAAAGAAATAGAAATAGTATAGACGGGTGACATTTGTCATAATTTGAGGTTAACGGTTTAACTAACTTTGTCTAAATAGGTGGTTAATAGCTACCCGTAATTTTCTATTAATGAATAAAAAGTTGTTGGTATTTGGCGTAGGTAGTTCTTTAGACAAGGATTTAATGAAAGCTATTGAAGAAGCGGTAAATGAGTTAAATATAACGGTGGATTTAAAAACCTTTTCTGATATCCAAAGTTTTTTGAGTTATAAAATCTCAGCTATACCTGCATTGATAGTAGAAGATGAAATTGTAGTTCATGGCAGAGTACCGAGTGTGTCGGAATTGAAAGCTTATTTAACTACCGATCAGGAGGTTTCCAATTAAAATTAATTTGGTAAATTGTGTAGGCTATGAAAAGAATTTTATTTCCTACTGATTTTTCAGAAAGTGCGCATAATGCATTCTATTACGCATTGAGACTAGCTCATAAGTTTGAGGCATCTATTACAGTATTGCATATTTTCCATAAACCCGAAATTCGTTCACTGTATGTACCTAAGGCTTTAGAAGATTTTTACAAATCTTATGACCTCCAACAATTTGCTAATTTCAAAGATAAAATTCCAGTTCTAAATAATTTGGCAGAGGAAAAAGGTTTTGGTCACATACCTATTAACTATGCTCTTAAAGAAGGGAACAATGAGGTAGACCTCATCATTTCTTTTGCGGAAAATCAAAGTTTTGACCAAATCATTATGGGAACAACTGGTGCGGGTTTTTTAAAAGAGGTGTTTCTGGGAAGTATAGCTGGAGAAGTTCTTGAAAATGCAACTTGTCCAGTTTTAACAGTTCCTGTGGAAGCTCAATTTGATGGACATATTAATCGCATGGCTTTTGCATCGGATTTTAGTGATTATTCCCTGCAACAATTACCTAAGGCTATAAGCTTTGCTAAAACCTTTGAGGCTCAATTATATGTTTTGAATGTCGATATGTCGCATACTGCTGAATTTTCTCAAAAGATTTCTAATATCAAAGATGCCTATTTGAAAGAACCTCATTTATATGTAGAAATTCTATCAGGTAATGATGTTAGTGATACTTTGAGTAATTATCTGGCAGAAAATGCTATTGATTTTCTTTTAATGGCTACTCATAAGAGAAATTGGTTAGCGGAAATGTTCCAGTACAGCAGAACTAAGAATATGGCTGTTCATAGCAATGTTCCTGTTATGGCACTTAAATAAGCCAATTAAAGTTTTGTTAAATATCCAAAAAGGAAAAGAAGAGACAAAATTTTACGTTATAAACTAAAAACTAACCATGAACAGAACAAGAATTATAATGCTCCTATTGGTAGCCACTTTTTGTTTGCCTTTTTTAACAAAGGGACAGATTAAAATTAATCCTAAATTAGGCGTTAACGCTTCCAATTTGGAAACTGATATTAGAGATTTGACAGCTGAAGCTCGAGTCGGGTGGAATTTAGGTCTAGACCTTAGAATGGGAGGTGGCATGTTCTTCTTTAATCCAGGTATTCATTATTATAGTTTTGCTGCTGATTTAACTCCCAATATTACATCTCAAACAAATTTTGATGTGAGAAATCAGACCACTATTCAAAATATAAAGGTTCCTGTCAATATTGGAATTAACTTAACCGGAAGTGGTGGATTGTTAAATATTTGGGTCAAAGGAGGAGGTTCTGCCAATTTTTTTGGTGGTGTTAAACAAGTCGATGGGTCTTCTTTGGTATCTGATGATTTTTCGAAAGTAAATTTCGGCTTGAATTTAGGGGTTGGTGTGGATGTTTTGCTTTTCACCATTGATGCAACTTATGAATTAGGTCAAACTAATTTCTTCGCTGAAGGTGATAGCCGTAATAATATGTTAACCGTTAGTGCCGGAATTAAATTTTAGGAATCTTTTATTGTAATATTTCTTTTAACAAAAGGCATTACTTGAATTATCAGGTAATGCCTTTTGTTTTATATTTAAAAAATAGTAAATCAATTATTTATATATATTATTTTTTATTTCAAACCCTTCAACTGATAGTTTTTTTTAAATTTATCACATCACTCATATTGTAAAAAAAATTAATATTGTATCTTTGAATTGCACTTTTAAAACAGGTGTTCATCCCCCACATTTTTAAAATAATTTCAGTATTTTTTATTGAGCAACAATAGATGAGCACTCAGAACACTATTTCTATTTCCGGTAAAAACAAAATTGACACAGCGCTAACGGTGTTAAAAGTTCTCAACAAGGAAATGATAAAAAAAATAATTTTTTACTTTTCAAATTCTGGTTCAGCTACTATAGAAGAACTCGTTGAATATTCAGGTTGGTCCCAAGAAAAAGTAAAACGCCTCTTAAATCAATTACTAAAGATTAAGGTCATTTATTTGAAAGACAAATTCTATCTGGATTACGGTAGAATGGAAGAAATCTTTAGAATTGCTAAACTTTTAGGTAATTATCCTAAGTCCATTCCTGAATAATATCCAGTATCAATATTTTTTAGTGCTTTTGTTTGAAAGGTAATTTGACCTACATGGTATGAAAAATGTTCAATGACGTGAACGATTATGGAAAGGCCATATTCTTCAAATCCCTGAACATGGTATTTTAGTATTAGTTTTTCTTTGTTTAGTTGTTTCAGAGCTAGGGTTATCTGATCAGACAATTGGTTTAACTTTTCAAAAAGCTCTTCTTTTGATATATTTTGTTGAGGCGTAAATTCTAAACTTCTATTTCTTGTATCCGGATAATTTAGAAAAGGAGCGATCAACCATTGAGTTACATTTCCTTCCAGATGTAGAATTAAATTACCTATGCTATTAGAATTGGTATTAGGACTGAGCCAAATTTCTGCTTCACTTAAATAACCCAAACATTTAGAGATTCTAGGGATAGACTCTTCTAAAAGCCTTCTTTTTAGCTCTTGAGCTAAAATTTCGAATTGTAACTGAGAAATATCCAAACCAACATTGTATTTAAGTGGTCATAGCACCACAGATACTAATAGTTTGACCGGAAATGAAAGATGCATTATCAGAAGCTAGGAATACACATAAATCGGCAACCTCTTCTGCTTTCCCTAGTCTTTTCAAAGGTATATTAGCTAGATAAGCTGATTTGGTTTCCTCATTCAATTCGTCGGTCATCTCTGTTTCAATAAACCCTGGAGCTATTGCATTACATCGGATATTTCTACTGCCCATTTCTTTTGCAATGGATTTTGTAAATCCAAATATTCCTGCTTTGGATGCTGCATAATTTGATTGTCCAGCATTACCTGTAATTCCAACAACAGAGCTGATATTGATTATAGAACCTCCACCTGATTTCATCATTGGTCGGATACTGTGTTTGGTTAAGTTAAATACACTTTTTAGGTTGACCTCTATCACTTGGTCCCACTGCTCTTCTGTCATCCGCAACAATAAGGTATCTTTTGTAATACCCGCATTGTTAATCAAAATATCAATTCCTCCTAATTCTTTGACCACCTCATTGACCAATTGATTAGCTGCTTCGAAATTAGAGGCATCTGAAGAAAGAGCGATTACTTTACCTTCGGTTTTTCCTAATGATTGTATTAATTGTTCTGCTTCTACTTTAGAAGATCTATAGGTAAAAGCTACGTGTGCACCATTTTCAGCAAAAGTTTTAACAATTGCAGCACCGATGCCTCTGGAACCTCCGGTAATAAGTGTATTTTTTCCTTTTAATGAAATCATGATGTAAGATTTTATCAAAAATAGCCTTTCATTTTACGAAATAGTTATTTTTTCCTTTAAAAATGCTCCTGTATATGATTTGGAACAACTTATTAATTCTTCTGGAGGTCCTTCGAAAAGCAAATATCCTCCATTAATTCCGCCATCTGGACCTAAATCAATTACCCAATCAGCACATTTTATTATATCGAGATTGTGTTCTACAATAACAACAGAATGTCCATTTTCAATCAAATTATTAAAGGCGTCAAGGAGCTTTTTAATATCGTGAAAATGAAGCCCAGTTGTAGGTTCATCAAAAATAAATAAGAGATGTTCATCTTGTTTTTCCCTTCCAATAAAGGAAGCTAGTTTGACGCGTTGAGCTTCTCCTCCAGAAAGGGTACTAGATGATTGCCCTAATTTGATATAACCTAAGCCAACTTTTTCTAAAGGCAATAATTTATAATAGATTTCTTTTTCGTCTTCGAAGAATTGTAAAGCTTCTTCTACACTCATATCTAAAATGTCTGCGATATTCTTTTCCTTATAAGTGACTTCAAGAACCTCTTTTTTAAATCTTTTTCCTTCGCAATTTTCACACTGTAGTCTAATATCTGCAAGGAATTGCATTTCAATAATTTGCTCTCCTTCTCCTTTGCATAAATCGCATCTTCCGCCATCTACATTAAAAGAAAAATGTTTAGGCTTATATCCTCTGATGTGGGAAATTTGCCTATCTGCCATGAGCTGCCTGATGGAATCGTAAGCTTTTACATAAGTCACAGGATTGCTTCTCGAAGATTTGCCAATGGGATGTTGGTTGACCATTTCTATTCCGGTTATGGAAGAAAGTGAACCTGTTAACTGTTCAAAACTACCTGGAGATTTTTTAGTGGGTAAATCTAAGTGGCTAAGTAATGCCGGATATAAAATATCTTTAATTAAGCTGGTTTTTCCAGATCCGGATACACCAGACACCACCGTCATTACTTCTAGTGGAATTTGAACATCTATATTTTTGAGGTTGTTTTGCCTGGCACCTGTTATTTTAATAAAGCGTTTGGGCGTTCTTCTAGATAAGGGAAGTGGAATTTTTAATTTTCCATTTAAATAGGAAGTTGTTAAAGAGTCTTCTTTTGTATAGGTGGAAATTTGTGAAAAAGGACCTGCAAAGACTACCCTGCCTCCGTGTATTCCTGCACCAGGTCCTATATCTACAAGGTAATCAGCGTTTCTTATAAGGTCTTCTTCATGTTCAACTACGATAACCGTATTGCCCTTGTCTCTTAACACCTTTAGTACTTCTACTAATCGCGAAGTATCTTTAGGGTGAAGCCCTACACTTGGTTCATCAAGTATATACATAGAATTAGTTAGGTGGGAACCTAACATTCTTGTGAGATTTATTCTCTGTGTTTCCCCCCCCGAAAGGGTAGAAGATAATCTGTTTAGCGTTAAATAATTTAATCCAAGTTGTAGCATAAAATCTAATCGAGTATGAATTTCGAGTAAGATTCTTTTAGCAATTTTTTGATCGTAGGAATTGAAGGAAAGACCTGAAAAGAACTGATATAACTGATCCACTGGTAGTTCCACTAAATCACCAATACTCTTATCTGCTATTTTGACAAACAAAGCTTCTTCTCTCAATCTGGAACCATCACAGACGGGACATTTTGTTCTTCCCCTGTATCTAGCTAACATGACCCTATTTTGTATTTTATATAATTTCTCTTGTAATTCTTCAAAAAAGGAATCAATTCCTGCAAAGAATTGATTGCCTCTCCAAAGAAGTTTTCTCTGTGATTTGGATAGCTCTTGATAAGGAGTATGAATAGGGAAATCAAATAGATGGGCATTTTCTATAAGTTGATTCAGCCATTGCCCATATTTTTCTCCTTTCCAGCAAACAATTGCTTCTTCGTAAACTGATAAGGAGGGATTGGGAACTACTTTTTTTTCATCAATGCCCATAACCATGCTAAATCCCTCACATTTGGGGCAAGCTCCGTATGGATTGTTAAAATTGAATAGATGCGGAGTAGGTTCTGGAAAAGTTTTTCCATTTAATTCAAACCTATTATTAAAGTCTTTAATTTCTCCCGAATCTGTCCACACCAAACAAGTTCCATTAGATTCCGAGAAAGCTGTTAAAATAGAGTCTGCTATTCTATTAACCAATCCTTCATCCCCATTTCGGTAAACCAATCTATCAATGATCAACATGATATGGTCATTATTCGGCAATACTTCTTCTTTATCCAAAATTGACTGGATATCAAAAGTTTTGTTACCACTAAAGATTCGTGTAAATCCTTTTTGCAGCGCCAAAGTCAGTAGTTTACCTATAGAATCTCCTCTTGATAAGGGACTAAATATTTGGATTTTTGTCCCATCCTTTAATCCTTTTATGAAATCTACTACATCGCTAACCTCATTTTTTCTGACTTCTTCTCCAGATTCTGGATCATAGGTTTTTCCTATTCTAGCATACAATAGTCTCAAAAAATCATAAATTTCAGTCAAAGTCCCTACCGTTGAACGGGCATTTCGTGTCGTTACCTTTTGCTCTATCGCAATAGCAGGGCAAATCCCTTTTATAAAGTCAACTTCAGGCTTTTTCATCCGCATCAAAAACTGCCTGGCATATGAAGAAAGGCTTTCTACATAGCGTCTTTGGCCTTCAGCAAACAACGTATCTATAGTTAGAGAAGATTTCCCAGAACCGGATACACCAGTAAATACAACCAATTTATTTTTTGGAATACCTATTTCAATATTTGATAAATTATTGGCTCTTGCTCCTTTTATATGGATAAAGTTAGCTCCTTTTATATCGCTTAATTTCGTGGGGATTTGTTGCATAGTTCTTTATTGCCGCATTTAATGAAAAGTAAACTCAATAAATGACTTTATTGTTTTTTTACTTCAAGGGAGAAAAAATATTGAAATAGATAAAAAAAAGACTTATATTTGACTCTCATTTTGATCACAAACTAAAATTTAACTATTTGATTTAGACATCTACACTAAATAAGTACGAAAACAAATTTAAATCTCTATTTAGTATGGATGCTATTCTGCAAATCAGTGATCAAGAATTAATCACTTCTTATTCTAGTGGAAACGACAAAGCTTTTGAAGTTCTCCTAAATCGTTATCAAGAAAAAATTTATACTAGTATTTATCTATTTGTTAAAGACTCTGCTTTAGCTGATGATATTTTCCAGGAAGTTTTTATCAAGATTATAGAAACCTTAAGAAAAGGAAGATACAATCACGAGGGTAGATTTTTGCAATGGGCGATGAGGATTTCTTACAATATGTGTGTAGATCATTTTAGAAAAACAAAAAGGAGACCTAAAGTAACTCCCACCGAGACCTTTGATATTCTCGAAGTTTTGAGTGCTAAGGATTTAAATGCAGAGGATTGTATCATTAGATCCCAGACCCATGATAAAGTAAGGGCTTTGGTGGATAATCTTCCAGCAGAACAGAGAGAAGTAGTCATCTTAAGACATTATGCCGACTTAAGTTTCAAGGAAATTGCCAAATTGACAAAAGTTAGTATCAATACTGCACTAGGTAGGATGAGATATGCGCTCATCAATATCCGCAGAATGATTGAAGAAAAAGAATTAGTATTACAATAGTCCTTATTTTTTTTTGAGAGGGACAGGATCATGTCCATGTGGACCCCAAGGATGGCATTTAAAAATTCTTTTTATTCCCATCCATGTTCCTCTCAAAATTCCCCATTCTTCAATGGCCTGAATCATGTAATTAGAACATGTCGGTTGAAATCGACAAGAGGGACCTAATAGTGAAGATATAGTGTATTGGTAAAATCTAATAGGCAAAATTAAAATCAACTTTAGAAAGCGAATAAGCATTTTTTAGAATTTAACAGTGTTCATTTCATCTCCTCTTTGCATAATCATTACCGCTTTTTTTTCATCTGGTCCAATTACTGTTATAATATTTTTTTGATCCTCAAATATATTCAACAACAAGTCATTGTAAATAGTAATTTGAGTAGGGTAGGGAACCTTCGTCGCTTCCATATAGCACCACATGGCTATATAATCACCAGCAGTTTCTTTTCCTAAATACTCATAGGTAATAGGGTGTCCATTAACTTCAATTTTGAAGTGTTCTTCCAAAAATTTCGATACTGATAACTCTGCGATTGGAGATTCCTTAGCGGTAAGTAAGAAGAGAGAATCCCTGCCCTCTAGTGCCATAGATTGCTCTAAATCATCTAAAAATAAGTGGAGGCTGATTTGAAAAGTTGATGATTCTGGTTTGTATTCAACGAGACACTTACTGATATGAAAATCGTGATCAATTGATAAAAGTGGCGTATACTCTAGCTTCCAGAAATTTGAAATTAAAAATAATGTAATCCACATTAGACTTTATTTATGGAATCCGTTCTATGATCATAGCAATTGACAATCCGGCAGTTGCACCGGATATAAAAAGATTCCATTCTCTTACCTTAACCTTTATAATCTCTAAAAAAACATAGGTTAAACCAAGAATGAAAGCAATAATAATCAATTGACCTAATTCTACTCCAAGATTGAAAGCCAATAGTTGAGTAATAAATCCTTCATCGATACCTGGTATTGCGGCAGAACGGAAAAAATTAGAAAATCCCATTCCATGAATCAATCCAAAAAATACAGCTAAACTGTATTTTATTGATATACTAACATAACTAGACCTTCTATTATAAACGTTATACAATGCGGTAAGCAGTATAGTTAAAGGAATGAGAAATTCAATCAGTGCACTGTCTACAGATACCAAATCCAAAGCTGATAGGGCTAAGGTTACGGAGTGACCAAAGGTGAAGGAAGTAGCCAAGATGGCTACCTTTTTCCATTCACTGATTTGGTAAATTGCACAGAGTGCAATCACAAATAAGATATGATCATACCCATTTATATCTAGAATATGATCAAATCCAAGACCCAGATAAATGCTAAATTCAGATTCCAAAATTCAGCTAATTAGTAACGGTAATAATCTGGTTTATATGGTCCTTCTACATTGACTCCAATATAGGATGCTTGATCTTTATCTAGCTCTTCTAATTCAACTCCAATTTTTGCCAAATGAAGTCTAGCAACTTCTTCATCTAAATGTTTAGGTAGAACATGTACTTGATTCTCGTATTTGTCTGGTTGAGTAAACAATTCAATCTGAGCCAAGACCTGATTGGTAAATGAGTTAGACATTACAAAAGAAGGATGTCCAGTAGCACAGCCGAGGTTAACCAAACGACCTTCTGCAAGCAAAATAATATCTTTTCCATCGATGGTGTATTTATCTACCTGCGGTTTGATGTTTACCAAAGAATTCCCATAATTTTTATTTAACCAAGCTACATCAATTTCATTGTCAAAATGTCCAATATTACAAACAATGGTTTTGTCTTTCATGGCTTTAAAATGGGTGCCATTAACTATGTCTTTATTTCCAGTTGCAGTGATTACAATATCGGCTCTTGGAATAGCAGTTGACATTTTCTTTACTTCATATCCATCCATTGCGGCTTGCAAAGCACAAATTGGGTCAATTTCTGTGACAATTACTCTACAACCTGCTCCTCTTAACGAAGCTGCTGTTCCTTTTCCAACGTCGCCATAACCCGCAACAACAGCTACTTTGCCAGCCATCATAATATCCGTTGCTCTTCTTATAGCATCCACGGCAGATTCTTTACAACCGTATTTGTTGTCAAACTTCGACTTGGTTACCGAATCGTTGATATTGATAGCTGGAATAGGAAGTGTTCCCTTCTGAACTCTTTCATACAACCTTAATACTCCTGTAGTCGTTTCTTCGCTAAGTCCAAGAATACCATCAACAAGCTCTGGATGATGATCTAGAACCATATTGGTTAAATCACCTCCATCATCAAGAATCATATTTAGTGGTTGGCCATCTTCAAAGGCAAATAAGGTCTGTTCTATACACCACCAAAATTCTTCTTCATTCATTCCTTTCCATGCGTAAACGGGTACTCCAGTAGCAGCAATAGCAGCAGCCGCGTGGTCTTGAGTTGAAAAAATATTACATGAAGACCAACTCACCTCTGCTCCTAAAGCAGTTAGGGTCTCGATTAAAACGGCAGTCTGAATAGTCATGTGCAAACAACCTGCGATTCGAGCACCTTTAAGAGGTTGGCTAGGACCGTATTTTTCACGAAGTGCAATCAATCCTGGCATTTCAGCTTCAGCTAGCTCAATTTCTTTTCTACCCCACTCCGCTAGGGAAATGTCTTTTACCTTGTAAGTTGTTTTTTTTTCTGCAACTTGCATTTTTTTTCGATTTAGATTTAATTTAATTAATTATTCAAATAAGGCCTCCATCAGTAACACTGCTGCTGCAGGATTAGTTGCTAGAGGAATGTTATATACATCACAAAGCCTCATCAACATACTAACATCAACTTCATGAGGATGTTTACCAAGAGGGTCCCTAAAAAAAATGACCATAGCTAGTTCACCTTCTACAATTTTACTAGCAATTTGAGCATCACCACCCATAGGCCCTGAAGCTAATTTTTCAACTTGTAAACCTGCTTTTTCAATATGGCTGCCCGTTGTTCCAGTAGCTACCATTTCGATTTTTTTATTTTTAAACTTCTCGAAATAGTCTTTAACAAACGCCACCATTTCCGCTTTTTTGCCGTCGTGAGCAATAAGAGCAATTTTCATTTAAATTTTTCCTTTGAAAACAAAAATACCATTTAATCATTTGTTAGAATGACGAATAGCTATTTTTGTAGCAATTATTAATAATAAAAAAACAAAAAGTAAATGAAAAAGTATTTTTCTTTAATGTTTGCTGTCTCAATGATTTTAACTAGCAATCTTTTTGGTCAATTTAGGACGCCTTCTGCAAGTCCTACAGCGACTATATCCCAAACTGTTGGTTTGACGCAAGTATCTGTTGAGTATTCAAGACCTTCAATGAAGGGAAGGGCAATTTTTGGAGAAAATGGTTTGGTACCTTTTGGAACAGTATGGAGAACAGGAGCCAATTCAGCTACCAAAATTGAATTTTCAGAAGATGTAAAAGTTGGTGAGCATGACCTCAAAGCTGGTGCTTATGCAGTATTGAGCGTTCCAGGTTCTAAGGAATGGGAAGTTATGTTTTTCCCTTACGAAAGCTCAAATTGGGGAAGTTATCCTGGTAAAACTCCTGCAGCTACTGTTAAGATAATTGCAGGCTCCACCTCTAGTGCTTATGAGACCTTTACTATCGAACTAGCTCATCTTTCAAATGATGGGGCTCACTTGGTAATGAAATGGGAAAACACCAAAATTGCCATTCCCTTATCGGTTCACACCCAAAAACAGGTGGCTGCAAGTTTTGAAAAAATGATGGCAGGTCCTTCTAACGGGGAATACTACAATTATGGTGTTTATTTGGCTGAAACAGGAGGAGACCTAAATAAGGCCTTAGAATTTGTTCAAAAGGTTACCAATAGTGAAAACCCTATGTATTGGCATAAGAGACAGGAATCTTTAATACTCGCTAAATTAGGCAAAAATGAAGAGGCTATTGCTGCGGCTAGGGTTTCTATAGAACTTGCTAAGAAGGCAGGAAGTGAAGATTATGTAAGAATGAATGAGAAATCCATAGCAGAGTGGACCAATTAAATGAATTAAGAATAGCCCTTAAAAAGGGCTATTCTTAACTGTAAACATTTGCGCTATTAACTTTAAAATCTTTCCTTACAATTGCTTTCTTTTGAATGAATCTTCAAGGAATACTAGAGCATATATACAGTAATTAATTTTTTTAGTTTTCATAGCACCCAATACTGGGCTGATTAACATCTCGAAGATTACCTTCTATATCTATATTGATACTGTAAAAATCATTAATTGGAATACCTGCTCCTTTAACGATAGATAGAGAATCTAAGCTAAAATCAATTTCATCAATATTTTTGAACAGAGGACTATCTGATTCGAGATTCAGACAAGATTGGCAAAGGGTTTCAAAAAAATCCAAATAAATACTCTTTTCATCGTTAACCAAATCAGTGATTTTAATGGCACAGTGATCAAATTTTACATCAAAAAGATTTTGATTTTCCCGAAGGGAAATATCGTTCAATACCATTTCATCTTTCCTAGAACCAGCTATGATACAATTGGTAAAGGATGCTTTCAAAGGGTTGGCAACTGCTTCTAAACATCCAATCTGACTTCGCTCAATACATATAAAGTTATCTAAATAAAGGGCATCTGCATCCACTCCATAAGAAGCTATAGTGCAATAATTAAAAGTATAATCTCCACCTTCTCTCAAATTTACTCCAGTAGAATAGTTAGAATGGATTAGTGTATTGTCTGCCCTTATTTTAGCTTGAATACCAATAATTCCAGAACTAGCTGTATTTCGTATCCTTGTATTGGCTAAAGTTAAAACGGCTGCAGAATCGGCGTAAATTCCAACATTGGAATTTTTGATAGTAGCATATCTAATCTGATTTCCTTTGCTCCCACCAGCTAAATAAATACCCCACCATTGGCCTGCTTCTTCCTCAAAAGAAGGTTCTAATCTATCACCTTGGATAACAACTGGATTTTCCTTAGTCCCTTCCACCGTAATTCTTCCGTCCTGATCGACAATGATTATTCCATCATTATATACGCCAAATAGATCATTTTTTGTAATCCCGCCATGAACGTAAATTTGTGTCCCGGAAGGAATTACTAGATTACATTCTGAAATCCACAAAATCCCATATACTACATAGGGTTTAGGGTCATCCCAAACGACTTTAGAGCCATTACAGGGAAGTAAATTGAATTGCCCTGCACTACTTGTAGATGGAAAGTAATTGGCGTTTTGACCCCAAGCTTGAAAAAGAATTTTTTTAACTGCAGATCCGCTCTTTACTGAAAAATATTCTTCAATCACGAAAGGACTAATACTTAAGGGTTGATCTGGGTCAATAGTTACTTCGGCAAAAACATAAATAGAATCTTGACCGAGTATTTCAATATCATTGATCACTTTTCCAGCTATTCCATCTACATTAATTCTAAACTTTGAATTAGAACCTGCATCCAAACCAACTTCATCGAGTAAAATAGGATTTTTGCTACCATTCTTAATTTTGAATGAATAGGTAGCAGACCCACGAGTGGTAAAAATGGTATCGAAAAGAAGGGTATCGACCGAAAATGTAACCTCATTAAGGTTGCCGCTGATATAAATTTCTTCCTTATTACATCGAGCAAATATTAGAATGGATATCAATAGGATGAGTAAACAATAAGCTGGTTTGAATCGAGTCATCTACATTATTCATTTTGTTGCAAAAATAAGATAAAAGAGAGCCTTGAACTAACTTTATTTTTTGACTTTTGCAGAATGAAAACTTTTGTAATTATTCCTGCTCTCAATGAAGAACGTTCAATTGGTTTAGTTATAAATGCATTATTGCCTTATAATATTGCTAAGATTATTGTAGCTGATAATGGAAGTTCTGATCAAACTGCAAAAGTTGCCCGTGAAGCAGGAGCAGAAGTTGTATTTGAGCAAGAGAAAGGATATGGTGCCGCTTGTTTGAAAGCCCTTCAGTACGCCGATAACTTTAAACCGGATATTTTTTTATTCATGGATGGCGATTTTGCTGATGACGCCAATGATATTCCGAAAATTCTTGAACCTATTCAAACTAAAAAGGCTGATTTGGTTATCGGAAGTAGAGTTTTGGGTACTAGAGAAAAGGGAGCATTAACTATCCCTCAGATAATTGGAAACGCCCTGGCTACCCGATTATTAAAACTATTTTTCGGAGTCACCTATACCGATTTGGGACCTTTCCGCGCAATTACCAAAACAGCACTTGACCAAATTAAAATGAAAGACAGGAATTATGGATGGACCATTGAAATGCAAATAAAAGCTGCTAAGCATCAGCTTTCTTATCAAGAGGTTCCTGTCAATTATAGACGGCGCATCGGCCAATCCAAAGTTTCGGGAACTCTAAAAGGAAGTTTCCTGGCAGGTTCAATTATCTTGTATTCTATTTACAAATACGGATGGTCTAGATGATAATATTTCTAACCTATTTTTTGTGGACCTTTTATTTGATTGTTGCAGGGTGTATTACTTTTTATTGCTTGATTCAACTGCATTTACTCTATAATTATTGGAGCCATAGAAAGAATAAAAATAACTCCTTAAAAAAAGCGGAAGAGGCTTCCTTGGAATGGCTTCCTATTACCATTCAATTACCCGTATATAACGAATATAAAGTTATTGACCGATTGCTACAATCTGTTGCCCAATTAGAATATCCAGCAGAATTATTGCAAATTCAAATTGTGGATGATTCCACAGATGAGACTACCAAAAAATGTAGAAAAGCTGTTCAAAAATATAAAGCTATGGGACTAAATTGGTCGTTGGTCCATAGAACCCATAGATTAGGTTTTAAAGCTGGGGCACTACAGAATGCTTTGAAACAGGCTCAGTTTCCTTTTATAGCAATTTTTGATGCCGATTTTACGCCTTCGGCAAAATTTTTAAAGCAAGCAATTCAGTTTTTTTCCAATCCCGAGGTAGGGGCTGTTCAAGCCAGATGGGGATATTTAAATAAGAATTACAATTGGTTGACCAGAATTCAAGCTTTACAATTAAATGTTCATTTTACTATAGAACAAAAGGGTAGGGATATAAGTGGTTATTTTAATCAATTTAACGGGACAGCAGGTATTTGGAGAAAAAGTGCAATTGAAGATGCTGGAGGATGGCAGGTGGACACCATTACTGAAGATTTAGATTTGAGTATTCGAGCCCAACTTAAAGGTTGGAAAGTCCATTACGAAGAGGAAATAATCGTTCCTTCAGAACTACCCATTTATTTATCTGATTTTCAAAAACAGCAGGCCAGATGGATTACAGGAGGTATTTCTGTTTTAAAAAAATTAGCTAAAAGTGTGGTAAAGTCAGATTTGACTTGGCAAGTGAAACTCAATGCTTTGGTTCAAATGGGTGCCTCTTTAATGTATGCTCTAGTCTATTTATTAGGGATACTAGGTTTGATTTTATTATTTTTTCCTGCTTTAGATGACATTTTTCCATCTGCAACTCTATTGCTCCTGTTTTATCAATTAGGCTTTTTCTCTCTTTTTGTGGTTTTTAGTGCAGCTCAAATTTTTGCTAAAAATGAGGGGGGAGTTTTTACTTCATTACCAATTTATTTGGTGAATGCCTTGGGGTTATCTCATTATTATTCTCGAGCAGTCGCCAAAGGATTGATTAGTAAATCTTCATTTTTTCAAAGAACTCCCAAATATGGAACCTTCGTGAATGGGAAATTTACCAAATTCAATATTGCAACAAGTAATTGGAAAGAAGGGTTGCTGAGTTTAGTTTTTGGCTTTGGATTTTACTACGGTATATATTTAGAAAATTATTATTTTTTAATGCTTCATGGCCTTTTGGCTGTCGGATTCATTTTCATTTTCCTTCAGTCTTTAAAACGACCTGTATTTAGCCATGAAAATTAAAATAGTTGAAATAGTTGGCCTTGCCTTTTTAATCGCCGGATTGGTAGTCACTTTATTTTTTTCCCATCAGGATACTTTTTTCACCTTGTTTTCTGGGATCACCATTGCTTTTTCAGGATATTTTGTTTTGACTTTTTGTTCTTTTAATGGTTTATCTGCTAGGCATTTGATCGGTATAGGCATTTTAATTAGACTGTTGGCTTTATTTAATTTGCCTTCTTTAACAGATGATTTCTACAGGTTTATTTGGGATGGTTGGTTGAATGCTTCAGGAATTAGCCCTTATCTTTTTACCCCTAGAGAACTGATTCAAGAGATAACGCCACCTCCTGATTTATTTAATCATCTTAATTCACAAGATTATTATTCTATATACCCACCATTGCTTCAATTTTTTTTTCATTTAGCATATTTATTGAGTAAAGGAAGTATAGTGTCTTTTATTTTTTGGGCCAAAATGCCTATTTTAATTGGTGAGGCACTTACGATTATACTAATTCCGAAAATTTTAAGGGCCTTAGGTCAGCATGAAAAATTAGCCAAATGGTATTTTTTTAATCCATTAATCATTGTGGAACTAATGGGTAACCTTCATTATGAAGGATTAGCCATTGCTGGGTTGTGTTTGGGCGTCTATGGGGTATTGCACAACAAGTCTTTCGTTTCTGTTATTGGAGTATCTTTTGCCGTTGGAATCAAACTAGTACCTCTAATTGCTTTACCATTCTTTATGATTTTATGGAATTGGAAAAATAGATTAGCGATGTTGGTTCTATTAACGTTATTTTTCAAAGACCTATTTGATGTTGAAGTGCTAGCCCATTTTTTTACTAGTTTCAATTTATATTTCCAAAAATTTGAATTTAACGGGGGCGTATACTTTTTTTCTAGGGAACTTAGTAAGTTGATAATCGGGTATAATCCTATTGCATATCTAGGACCTGGCTTACAAATAGTGGTTGTTGTAGGAACGGTATTTCTATTTTATAAATGGTTTTCAGAAAAATATAGAAAAATAAACGCAGGAATAGAAATGATATTTTTTATAAGCCTGTTGTATTATTTTTTTTCAACCACCGTGCATCCCTGGTATTTAGGTATTCCAATCTTTCTTGGAGTTTTTCTGAATTTTAGATTTATATATGTATGGTCTTGGTTGATTTTTTTATCGTATTTCCATTATGTTGGGGAAGAGTATGAGGAGGCTTTTTGGGTACCTGTAATTGAGTATGGGGGGTTATGGATATTGATGATGGTAGAAATAAAAAAGCGCTGGAATTTTGAATCCTAGCGCTTTTCAAACTAATTCAAAAAAATTAGTAAGACCAGAGATCGTGTTCTCTATTAAACAACTCCCGCTTGATGCGATCGCTTTCTAACAAAATATCGATACCTGACATATAATCTTGAATTCTTTGATCAAATACGTTAGATTCTTTGTAGATATAGCTCGAGAAAAATCTCATTTCGAAAATGTCTTCCCAGGAAAGGGGAATGGCATCGTTACCAGAATTAAATACTCTTTCATTGGCTAATAGTTCTCTAGCATCAGGGTAATAAACCCAATAAAGTGGTTGTTCGTATCTGAACGACCCATCTTCGTTATTAACATCTTTGATTGGAGCAATGCCCAGAATTCGTACCTGTAACTTAGAGTAGTGTTTGTCGAAATACCATACTTCCTTTATACGGTAGCGCTTGATATCTTCGAAATTGATTTCATTGCGAACAATCTTAGTCTCTAATTCATAGGTTTCTGGATTGGTCGTAATTAAAGTATCTACCGTTGCACCTAAAGCAATTACTTGTTCTGCAGAAAGGGGATAGGCAAATTTGTCATCTTCCGCACTATAGACGGTTAATTCTCCATTTTCAGCAGCTTCTTTAAAAATTTGAAAAAGCGGCCGCTGTGGATAAACGAATGGAAGATTCATTTTTTCTCGGGTATCAATTACCCTCCATATTCTTGTCTCCCACATAATATCCGCTTCTCTTACCGGCGAATAGGGTAGCAATCTTTTTTCACTTACTAATTTTTTCTCCGTAACGTCATTTAAAGGAGTTTTTGGTCCATCTAATAAGGTACCAGACTCTAAAATGATGTTCTGAGCATCCTGTGCTATGGATGTCGAATTTATTAGTAAAAGGGCTAAAATAGAAGCAATTAAATATTTCATGTATGCTATTTAATTTTATAAACCATTGAATTGATCGGTCTGCCAGCTGGATCTCCTGGGCATAATGCTTTGACGTTGTCAAAATAGTAGGTATCACCTGGTTTAGCCAAATTTGCTAAACGTTGGGCCTCGGCATTATATGAGGCACCAGGATTAACAACAGTTACTGGATCTTGTCTTGCAGCTTGGTAAGTAAAGGAAAATCCTTGAATCTGACATCTAGCGTCAAAATCAAAGTCGTCCAACCAAGCGATAACTCCGCCTTGTGCTTTAAATTCTCCATTGCCTATTCGCGTTTCTCTAAGATTACCCAACCTTGCAATTGGATCTGGGATTCTTTTTACTCTAAATACTTTAGTATCACTAATTCCTCCTCCTGAAACATTAACTCTACACTCCTCATTAAAATTGTTTACTTTGACAATAAACTTATTTCCACCTGCTGGGGTAATAGAGGAACCAGCTCCGGATACCTTAACCTCCAAATCGTTAGAAGATACCCCAGCTGCAGAAACGGAAATCGGATTATCCACTCCCACATAGAAAACATTCATTTTGTCTGGTGAAACAGCAACTGACCTTTCACCTACTTCATAATAAAATGTTTTGGAATAGGTTTCTTGTTTGCCGGTAAACGGATTGACTACCGATATATCTACCTTAAGAGGTTTATTACCGATAGTATTGGGCTTAGCTATGTACTTGCCTATACCTTCATTGATGTTAATTTCAGATCCATTGACTCTCATAGAGATGCCTTCTGAAGCCTGAGAAGAGAAAGCACTTAAAAAGACATCTGCTTGATAGGTTTCTCCCTTAATGATATAGCTACTATTGGCTGATACAACAGGAAAGAATTGGTCAAATTCAATGACTGTAGCCCCGATTTTGCTACTTAGAAAATTAATAATGGTGGATTCTGAATTTTTAGAGTCGTTTTGGAATTTGCGCAAAATAGGATAGCATGCGGCTACGGGCATATAGCCAAAGGTATATTGCTCCCAGCTCGCTTTGTTGGCTATTTTCCAAGACTCGTCATCTATGGTCAAGGCAATTTTATCTTTTAATTCCTCAATTTCCTCAGGCCTAATTATGGTTCCTTCAATTTCTAATTTGGAAACTTCTTCTACAATCTTTATCAATTCACTTCTAGTTTGAAGTATTTTTTCCTTTAATTCCGGACCTTTAGGGCTTTGGGCATTTCCCAAAACCTCCATTCCATCTACAAAAAAACGAGTAGGTAATTCTTTATCTTTAAATTTTTTAGGTCTACCGACTTTAAGTGGATCTTTATAACCCTCTGGATACACCCCTCCTGCTTCTTCTTCCAAATTGAGAAGCAACTCGTCAATGTATTGAGTAAACTCAGTAGACAGCTTTTCTGCTTTTTTAGCAGCTTCTACCAATGGTTGATATTGCGTTCTTTCCTCCACGGTTTTTTCCATAGATTCAATTACTTTGTTATTGGCAGTTTTAAGAATCTCGTTGGTAGAATTTATACTATTGTCTAATGAGAAAAAAGCATTCATCACCTCAGCTGATACATTTAGAGCAAGTAGTGCGGTAAGAACGAGATACATCAGATTAATCATCAGTTGCCTCGGGTCCTTAGGTATAGACATAATTCTTTAATTTATTGGTTTTGCAAAAGCACAAATTTACTTGAGCTAGATATTATACATCTCGTCTAGCTCCTGTCATTGTAGCCACTACGTTACCGTAAATGTTATTTAAGGTGCTGTAAGAATGATTCAGATTTTGAATATTGCTGTTTAGCATGCCAATTTGCTCCTTATAGGCTCTGGTGTCCTCCAATGAATCAGTAAGATCTGCCATTGCTTCATTTAACTTAGCATAAAAATTAGTCATAGAAGCTATTTGTTGACTAGTTCCTGAGAAGTCTACTTCTTGCAATGCTCGAAGGGATGAAAGATTTTTAGACATTTCTTGTAATTCTGTAATCATTCCATCCAATTGAAGATGAGCTTTTTCTCCATCTAATTGCCCGCCATCTGAGCTACCTCCTGCAATAGGAGTAACCTTGCCGTTGTAGGCGTCTAATCCCGGGTACAATTTCTCCCAGTAATAATCTTTTTCTGGTCCTAGAATACCGAGCACCAAGAAAATCAATGCTTCGGTTGAAAGCCCAGCAATAAGGAGTTCACTAGCTCCATCCCAACTTTCTAGTTTAAATAATGCCCCAACCAATACTACAGCCGCTCCAAGACCTATAAGAAGATTTTTGAAATATTTAAATCCCTTTGATTTGATGAAACTCATTACTTTATTTTTTAATTATTAATTATTTCTTTAAAAATCGTTGATAGACCTTCCTAAGAAAGTGAGTACATTTCTGAATCCTATATAGGATTTGGTAGTATCTTGATATTCCCAATTTCTAGTTCCCGTTTGAAGATAATAAGCTACATCTTTCCAAGAGCCTCCTCTGACTACCTTTCTTTTGTATGATTCAGGATCATTTTCATTAGCATCATATCTCACATCAGGATTGAGGTCGTGCATAAACTGATAGGCGTTCTCTTCGAAAGCGGTACTGGTCCATTCAGCTACATTACCAGCCATATTGTATAGTCCGTAATCATTTGGGAAATATGCATCTGCTTTAACAGTATAAAAACCTCCATCTTCTGGATAATTTCCTCGTCCTGGTTTGAAGTTGGCCAAAAGACATCCTTTTCCATTTCTTACATAATATCCCCCCCAAGGAAATGGAGCTAAATCTCTACCTCCTCTTGCAGCGTATTCCCATTCATGCTCAGAAGGCAATCGAAAATCCTCAGTGTTAAGATCATCTCCTTTCGATTCGTTCCAAAGTTGAGTTCTCCAATGGCTGAAAGCAGTAGCCATATGCCAATCTACCCCAACTACAGGGTAATCGTCATAGGATGGGTGACTGAAATAATTTCTTGCCATAGGTTCGTTATAGCTATAGGCGAAATCCCTAATCCATACAAGAGTATCTGGATATATTTGAACTCTTTTTTTCCTTATAAAATCTCGTCTTCTTTGAGATCCATCACTTTTAGCTGCACCTTGCCAATCATACCATTCGTATTCATAGATCAATTTTTCTACGGCTAGTTCTCTTTTACCAGAAAACCTATCGGGGCCTTGATAATAAAGGTCTTCTAAAGTTTCATCGGCCCAATCTATTTCATATTCCCAATCAATTCGTTCTTCTCCAGTCACTTCATCTTCTATGAAGTGGTCTAGATAGGTGTGCGCCCAGTATTCTGTCACCCATTTCACAAATTGTCGATACTCATTGTTAGTGATTTCGGTATCGTCCATGTAGAAACCTTGAATTGAAATTTCTTTTGGTCTTTGGACAAAAGTATTGGCAATGTCTTGATCGCTTGGACCAACATGTAGAGTTCCAGAAGGAACATAAACCATTCCGTAGGGATTAATTCCTTTCCAGGATGGTCGATCTTGTACACCGACTAGCTCACCCGATTGTTTCTGACCACAAGATGTTGCTAATAAGATTAGCACAAATGCACTCAAATGAATTACTCTTCTCATATCAATATTTAGGTTTTCCTAAGTGTTTTTTCAAATAAACCGCTAATATAATTTGTTTGGTTTGTTTGAGGCAAAAAAACCTTGCACTCATTCAAAAATTCAAGACGAAAAACGTCCTTGTATTTAAAAATAGTATTTGACTTAAAAATAATTTTATAAAAATCTTGGACTATAAATAATTCTAGGTGGGATCCCACCACCAATTCTTTTGTTAATATTGAAGTTTAAACCTATTTCATGACTGCCACCTAAGGGGTTTGAAAAAGAAGATATTCCGCTATCATAGGCGTAAAAAAGTTTCCATTGATCATTTAATTTAATTCCTCCTTGAAGTATCAAAGCGTCTATTTCAGTAATCCCTCGCACCCCTAATCCAAGCATGATATTTTCGTTAATTCGAAGTTCGGTATTAACTAATAGCTGATTTTGTTGCAGGTTAGATAATAAAGCGGCATTTCCAACAAGGCTAAATTTTGAGTTTAACTCATAATAATACCTTCCATAAAGGTGAAAGGTGCGTTCAAAAGTAAGAGTATTACCATTGATACCAGCAATTGGTGCGTTTAGGTTGGTTATAGAAAGTCCTGCTTCCCATCCTTTAGACCTGTAATACAATCCAATATCAACAAAGACTGCAGTGGCGTTTTCCTGTTCTAAGGAAAGAATCTGATCGTTATGGTCAAATGGAGATCCATCAGAATATTGTCCTGAGGGAGTTCTGTAACCATTTCCATCTATTGTTCTCTGGTAAACCCCCATCCCCAGCCCAATACTAAAAGATTGTTCTGCACTGCTTGTTAAATAGTAGCTATATTGGACAGAAGTTCTAGTATCTTTTCTCAAACCAGTTTGATCGGATTCAAATATTATTCCCAAGCCTCCATTGACTAAGTCATAAGGCATGTGGGCAGTAATCACTTGTTGTTTTGGATTACCTAAAACACCTATCCATTGATTTCTAACCACTCCAGTAATACTCAAAGAATTATCTAAACCCACATATCCAGGGTTAAAATTGGTCAAATTTTCAAAATAAAGACTATAAGTGGGACGCTGCTGTCCACGCAATGACACAGTTAGCAATAAAAACAGGGCTATTAATCGAGTCATATTGGAATAATAGTTTTTTTTCTTAAATGTTCATTGGCAACAATATAGTAAAACATTAATTCAAAAAACTGTTTCTTCAAAATAAAAACAAACAAAAAGTTTAATAAATGTTTTATTATAAACAAAAAGTGTTATATTTGTATTGGTTAAAATAAAAATTATGGAAGCAACCTCTAACAATTACGTAATAGAATGGAAAGTTAGTATGCCTAATTCAAAGTCTAAATCCAAACGATTAATAATCAATTGGATGGTTGTTTTTAAAATTTTTATACCTGTAATGCTTTACTGTTGGATATATTTCAATGATTTCAATTGGAACATACCTATCGGTAAAAATTACCTGACAGTTCTTGCTACTCATTCAGACCCGCTGGTTGAAGATAGGTTTTTTACTTGGCCTCATGAGCAGTATTGGGAGATAGATGACGAACTTGCCAGGAGTTTTATTCAAAATAACACTTCAATAGTTCAATCTTTAGAATTAGAGAATCAAATTCCCGCTGGAGTTCAGATGGCTATTGGTTTATTGAATATTCAAAATTTCAGTAGCTATTCTTCCAAAAAACATAAAGCTTCTTTTTGGACGAATTCAAGGCGAATTTCTCAAAAATGGAAAAATCAGGGCAGAGCAATTAGTCATCTTTTATTAGAAAATGGGCAGATTCCAAATAATCGCGAAGATTGGTATCTAATGGTTGTGGAGCATTTTAATCAAAAATCTGAAGGGGCAGGTTTTTTAGTACAAAACCTTATAGCTCTTTACGATTTGAAAAAATTAGACCAGCAAAAAAGTTAGTTATAAAAAATATTCATTACGGATTTTGGTTTTCTCTGTTTGGAAAATGGAGGCTTTCATTGGCCTCCATTTCTTTTTGAAACTAATATTGATTGGATTTGGTTTAATTTTGTGAGGTGGAAAGAATTCTATGCTTAGATTATGGTAAAGTGAGAACTGGAATCGCTGTAACGGATCCTTTGCAGATTATTGTTAGTCCATTAGAAACAGTAAGTACGCATGATTTAAAAAATTTTTTAGATCATTATTTTAGATGCGAAAAGGTGAAGATTATTGTTGTGGGTTATCCTTTACAACTTAATGGAACAAAGAGTGATACCACTATTATGGTGGATGATTTCATAGGTTTGTTAAAGAAGTGGTATCCAACAAAAAAAGTAGACGTAATTGATGAACGATTATCATCGATTGAGGCAAATAATATCATTATTCGATCAGGGGTTAAAAAATCGAAACGCAAAAAAAAGGGTTTAATAGATAAAATATCAGCAGTGATATTGTTGCAATCTTACTTAGAAAGAAATAAAAAATGATTTTACCAATATATGGCTACGGCCAACCAGTGTTAAAAAGGGTAGCTGAAGATATTCATCATGATTATTCGAACTTAAAAGAATTAATCGAGAATATGTGGGAAACCATGTATAATGCCAATGGTGTTGGCTTAGCCGCTCCTCAAATTGGATTATCCATTAGATTGTTTGTAATAGATACGACTCAGATCTTTAAGGATAAGGATAAAGAGAAGGGTTTAAAAAGGGTATTTATTAACGCTCAAAAAATTGAAGAGAAGGGAGAAGAGTGGTGCTATGAAGAAGGTTGTTTGAGTATTCCCGAAGTGCGTGGAGAGGTAGATCGACCTGAATCTATAATATTGAAAGCTATGGATGAAAATTTTCATGAAACTACTGAAACTTTTGATGGAATTAATGCCAGAGTAATTCAACACGAATACGATCACATAGATGGAGTTTTGTTTGTCGACAAACTATCACCTGTTAGAAAGCGATTAATCCGAGGTAAATTGGCTGGTATGTTGAAAGGGAAGGTGACTTATGACTATAGAATGAAATGGAAGTGATTATTTCCTTCCAAAATCAGCTGGTATTTCACCCCATGATTTAGTTTCCCATTTCATAATTGAGTTTTCATAAGAATTGGTTTTCAGCCAGTTTTCTGCTCTCTTTATAACTTCTTTTAGTGGGGTGCTTTTTTTTCCTTCAATCTTTGTGTTGCATTTTTTTTTGTTGACCCACAGGATGGCAATTTTGGAGTCAGAGTAAATGGGTTTGAGGGAATTGTTTTTTTGACAAAAAGCTAGAGCGTGGACTATGGCAAGAAATTCTCCTATATTGTTGGTTCCTGTTTCAAATTTTTGATGAAAAATTTCTTGGTTTGCCGGGAATTCAATCCCTCGATATTCCATTATTCCTGGATTTCCACTACAAGCAGCATCCACGCAAATGAAATTAGTTAAACCCTCTGGTAACCCAACGGGCTGAGGTGTTGTTTTTTTTCTTGTTATAGATGCATCATAACCACTATAAAAGGCTCTTTTAGCTTCCTCTAAGCTATTAAAGGACTTATATTGAGCATCGGGATATCCTTTAACTCTTTCCAGGCACTTTTCCCAAGAATCTACAATTCCCGGTTCAGTTCCTTTCCAGACTACGTAAAACTTTCTTTTTTTTGCCATTGAATTGAAATTAAATCAAGACAAATATGAGAATTATTGAAACCCATGCTCACCTATATCTGAAAGAATTTTCAGAAGATATAGATAGTGTAATAAAAAATGCACTAAAAATTGGAGTAGAAAAGATTTATTTGCCCAATATAGATGAGAAAAGTCTAGATGAGATGGTGAAATTATGTGTAAAATATCCAGAATACCTTTATCCTATGATTGGAATACATCCTTGCTCTGTTCAAAAAAATTATAAGGAGCAGTTGGACTCCATCATTACTCGCAAAAAGGAGGCTTCTTTTTGTGCGGTTGGAGAGATAGGTATTGACTTATACTGGGATCAATCTTTGAGAGATGAGCAAATTCAAGCATTTAAAAAGCAGGTGGAATGGGCTGTTGAATGGGGTTTACCCATCGTTATCCACTCTAGAGAAGCTACAGACCTCATTATAGAGTGTTTGGAAGAATGGAATCATAATAATTTGAAAGGGATTTTCCACTGTTTTACTGGAACCGTGCAGCAAGGAAGGAGAATCATGGATTTAGGATTTTACCTAGGAATAGGAGGAGTAGTTACCTTTAAGAACGGAGGATTAGATAAAGTCCTGCCAGCATTAGGCACCAGTCATTTAGTTTTAGAAACTGATGCACCGTATTTAAGCCCAGTTCCTAATCGAGGGAAGCGTAACGAACCCATTAATTTGATTTATGTTCTTGAGAAGCTGTCACTTATTTTTAATTGTTCCAAAGAAGAAATCGCAAAAATTACTTGGGAGAACAGTGAAAAAGTTTTTCAAAACTAATCTTAGGAGTAAAAATTTGACCATTAAAATTTTTTAAAATCAAAAGTCTCATTAAATTGAGCCTCAGGATTGACACTGATGTGAAAATTTAATTTTGATTTATAGTTTCTTTTTGTAAAATTTGCAATGCCTGTGAACTTTTTTGGCTGACGTGCCAATTAATTTTTCAGACTAAAGCGAAAGCAAAGGGCGGGCAAAGATGGAATAACTGGAGAGGTGGCCGAGTGGTTGAAGGCGCACGCCTGGAAAGTGTGTATACCCTAACCGGGTATCGCGGGTTCGAATCCCGCTCTCTCCGCTGGTTTTGTTAATTTTATTTTTTATTTAATTTTTTAAAAGAACAATCGTAAAACCTTATTGACTATGCGAAAATTACTTTTACTGCTTCTAGTTTTTGGTTTGGCAGTAACCTCCGGAAACTTATATGCTCAAGATGAGCAGGCTGGTGACCAAACAGAAGAAACCATTATGGAAGAAGGAACAGAAGAGGGGATGGGCGAAGCTGAAGGAATGATGGAAGAAGAAGCACCTGCTCCCGTTCAATCAACTACTGAAGTTGAGCCTACTGCTGATCTTACCGGTTATCAAGTTTTAAAGAAATACTTTATCGACGGAGATTGGAGGTTCATGAGTTTTGTATTGGTTTGTTTGATTCTTGGACTTGCTTTCTGTATCGAGAGAATCATAACACTAAACATTGCAACTACCAATACGGATAAATTACTCTCAAGCGTAGATGAAAGTCTTAAGTCTGGAGGTGTTGAAAGTGCTATGGAAGTTTGCAAGGCAACGCCTGGTCCAACAGCTTCAATTATGTATGAAGGATTGAAAAGTTCTAGCGAAGGCGCCGAAGCTGTAGAAAAATCTATCGTTGCTTATGGTAGTGTTCAAATGGGTCTCTTGGAAAGAGGATTAGTATGGATTTCTTTATTCATTGCAATTGCACCCATGCTTGGTTTCATGGGAACGGTAATTGGTATGATTCAAGCATTCGATAGAATCGAAGCAGTAGGTGATTTATCTCCATCAGTAGTTGCGGGAGGTATCAAAGTGGCCCTATTAACCACAGTCTTTGGTTTGGTAACTGCCATTATTCTTCAGATTTTTTACAATTACATCGTTAATAAAATCGATGGTATCGTTAATAAAATGGAAGATGCCTCTATCGCTTTAGTAGATATCATGGCAAGTAATAATTTGTTTAAATAATCTTTAAGTTACCCAATTATGTATAGATTTTTAGTCGACAACGGACAAAGACTTGCTTTCGGTGTAGGCATTGGGGTAACTGCTTTATTTCTGATAGTCTCTTTATCAGGAATGGATAGTTTTTCCATGCTCCCCGAAGAAGAGCAATTCACTACTGGTATTTTTGATGTAGGCATTAAAGGAGCCTTAGTATTGGTAGTTTTGGCTGCCATATCTATGGTTGGATTTGGCTTGACTCAAATATTAGGAAATTTCAAAGGTTCCTTGATAGGTATCTTGGGATTTGGCGCTCTTTTAGCTATCTTTTTTGTGTCCTTCTCAATGTCACCTGGAGAAGCTACTGGAGCAATCGCTGAATCAATAGAGCGAACTGGATCCGACATCAGTGCAAGTAACCTCAAGTTTATAGGAGGAGCTATTTCGACTGCTGTTTCCTTAGTTTTAGTTGCAGCTGCT
This sequence comes from Bacteroidota bacterium, assembly GCA_041164265.1. Lineage (GTDB taxonomy): Bacteria > Bacteroidota > Bacteroidia > Chitinophagales > Saprospiraceae > CALAZP01. Next base: position 63,540 of record JBEAPR010000067.1, read on the forward strand.
TCATTTGTTATATTCGAAATTAGAAACTTCTTTAAATAAAGTTCCATGGCAAAAAAAAGTACAAGGGACAGAATGAAAAACGAAATCAATGCCGGTTCGATGGCTGATATCGCATTCTTGCTCCTTATATTCTTCCTAGTTACTACAACAATCGTTGAGGACAAAGGTATTACTGTTAAGTTGCCACCCTGGTCTGAAGAAGAACCCGATATCACCAAATTGAAAGAACGCAATGTTTTTTCTGTTCTTGTAAATGCTCAAAACCAAATTCTGGTCAGAGGTGAGTTAACAAGAGTAAGGGAACTTAAGGAGTTAGCTAAGGAATTCATAGCTAATCCAAGTAAGAGAGAGGACATGGCTGAAAAGCCAACAATGGCCATTATTTCTCTTAAAAATGATAGGGGTACTAATTACAGAACTTATCTTGAAGTTTACAACGAGCTCAAAGCCGCCTATAATGAACTGTGGAATGAATTGAGTCTAAGAAAATACGGCGTGCCCTACACTGAAGAAATGCCAACGGCCTACAAAAGAGAAATCAGAGGAGAGATTCCATTGGTAATTTCTGAAGCAGAACCGACCAATTTTGGTGAAGAATAAGTTGTCAAACAGAAAAAATAAACATTATGTCAAAATTTTCTAAAAAAAGAGGGAAATCGGATCCTGAAGTTTCAACTGCTTCTTTACCAGATATTATATTCATGCTTTTGTTCTTTTTTATGGTAGTTACCGTTTTAAGAGATTCTGAATTAAAGGTAAGTGTCAATACGCCTTTTGCTTCAGAACTACTTAAGCTTGAAGAGAAATCATTAGTAAATTATTTGTACATCGGTAGACCTGTAAAAAAGTTTCAAGATGTATATGGTACGAAACCAAGAATGCAGTTGGGAGATAAATTTGCTGATATAGCTGAAATCCCACTTTTCCTTGAAAAGCACAAAATTAAAGTGCCTGAAGCGAAAAGACCTAGAATAACTTCTTCTTTAAGAGTTGATGGGGATGTTACTATGGGAATTGTTCAAGATGTAAAGACTCAATTGCGAAAGTCTGGACAATTAAAAGTGAATTATTCAGCAAAAAAGCGTCCTAATTAATTTTTAATACAAGAATTACAAACAGAAGGGGTTTTAATTAGAAATAATTAAGACCCCTTTTTGCTTTACCTTAATCTATTGGTATCTCTAATTAACTTTTGATCTTTTTTGATATTCTTAATAGCTAAAAACAGGATTACATAAAAAATAAAAATGGTGATTCCTGTCCAAATAGGTTTTAATTCAGTTTGAAAATTTAAGGTTAAGTATATCTGTGCTAATAAAAAAGTTAAGCCTGCAAAAATGGTTAGGATAATTTGCAATCTTCTATTTTTGTAGCTAATAATCCCTACAAATAAAAAAATTAGGGTACTTATCCAGCTCACTTGAAGAGCGATAGATGGTAGCGTGTAATTTTGTAACCAAGAGCCAATTCCTATAACCATTCCTATAAAAAGGTAAATACTTTGAATTCTTTGAATCATCTTTTTTCTTTCAAATATAAAATGTTCCGTGGAAGCTAACAATTTAAGTTATTGGGAGGCCAAATCTCTTATTCCTCAGGCTGATATTTTTATTCTTGGGGGTGGAATGGTGGGCCTTTCTACCGCCATTTCCCTGAAGGAGAAAAATTCAAAATTGAGAGTTTGTGTTTTAGAAAAATTTGTGATTCCTCAAGGTGCAAGTTCAAAAAATGCTGGATTTGCTTGTTTTGGAAGTGTTTCTGAAATTTTAGATGATTTGCGAATTTCACCTGAAAGCGAAGTAATTGCTTTAATGAAATCTAGGTGGGAAGGACTTCAGATTTTGAGATCTAGATTGGGAGATACTGCTATTGGATATGATCCTGTAGGTGGCTTTGAAGTATTTAGGGAGAAAGATCAAAGTACCTATTTTAACTGTATTGATAAGATTGATTACTTGAATAAAATAGTAAAAGATCAATTTAACTCAAATAATTGTTATTCAATTCTAGATGAAAATCATCGCAACTCTAGTTTAAAACCGGTAAAAGGATTTATTTACAATAGATTAGAAGGTCTTATTGATACTGGTAAGATGTTGAATGCTTTAATTCAAAAAGCTAAAGACTTGTCCATTACCTTGCTTTATGGGATTTCAATTGATCAAATAATCCAACGTGATAATGATGAAAAAATATACTTAAAAAGTAATATGGATTGGGTTATCCCAGTTAGTAAATTAGTGGTGGCTACTAATGGTTTCACTCCTCAGCTTCTCCCTAATCTTGAAATTGTAGCAGTTCGAAATCAAGTTTTGGTAACCAATCCAATTCAAGGGCTTCAGTTAAATGGTGGTTTTCACCTAAATAAAGGGTATGTCTATTTCCGCAATATTAATAATCGTATTCTAATAGGTGGAGGTCGTAATATTGATTTTCAAGGAGAAACTACTCATCAATTTGGAACCACGCCAATAATATTGGATTATCTAAAGGAATTGATGAAAGAACTTTTTCATATTGATAGGCCTTATCAATATGATTATAGTTGGAGTGGAATTCTTGGAGTTGGAGCTTCTAAAACACCTTTGGTAAAGAGATTAAACCAAAATTTAGTAATAGGGGTTAGATTAGGTGGAATGGGCGTTGCATTAAGTTCAAAAATTGGGGTAGAATTGGCAGATCTAATTCTTGATTCATGAAAAATTGGTTGTTGTTTTTTATTTTATTTATAAAGCTAATAAATGGCTGGTCTCAAAATGCAGAGACAAATAGAATTAAAGTAGAACATGCTGATAATTATTCATTTCAAATAAATGGAAAGGATCAAGTTCAAACTTTATTTGGTCATGTTGTTATGAGTCATAATGAAGCTGTTTTGCATTGTGATAGTGCTACCATTTTAAATGAAAGTCAGGTTGAAGCCAATGCTAACATAGTCATTACCCAGGGAGATTCTGTGACTATTTATGCTGATCAGCTTAACTATAATGCGGAAACTGAAACGGCCAAATTACTAGGTAACGTAGTTTTAGTTTCCGATAATAAAAAATTGTTTACCTCTTCTTTAACTTATCAGCTAAATACTAAAGTTGCCGAGTATAAAGTACGTTCTTCTATTCAAACAGATAGTATTGTGTTGTCTTCAGAATCCGGAATTTATTGGGTGAATAATAAGGAGGCACACTTTTATAGTGAGGTTTATGTTGAGCATGAGGATTTTCAGCTATTTTCTGACACTGTAAGATATAATTTTGATATAGAGGTAGCTTCATTTTTAGGCCCATCTATCTTTATTACCAA
>JBEAPR010000068.1:0-5388 GCA_041164265.1 Bacteroidota bacterium
GTTGCACTTCCACCATAATAATTATCAACTGCAGGTCTTGATGCTGAAGTACCACTCAATTGTCCTATGGCTTCATCTAAAAGTCCCATTGCGGCAGCATATACTTGAGAACCAGGATCTGCACTTGGACTAATTACATCAGTACCCTGTCCAGCCTCACTTAAAGGCACGTCACCTAACAAATCAACCAAGGTCAACAAGGTATAAGCTTTCATGATTTTAGCCGTACCTGCATGAATATCCAACCCCCTCGCCTCTGCTAAATTCAAAAGTGCGTCAATATCTGGAAATAAGGTAGAATAAGCATTATTCCACAATCCATTCATCGTATTAGGGGAGGTAGCGGAAAGATACAAATAAGATCCCTGATGGTACATTCTAGCCAAAGCTCCTGGAGCTGACTGAGCAGAGACAAATACATTTCTGAAACTTAATTGTATGTTGTTGTACAAGTCATTGATACTTGCATTTTCAGGCGTCACCGCATTCGGGTTATCCTGTAATTCTAAATCCGTCATATCACAAGAGAAAATCCCTATGGATAAAAACAGGATCATTAGATTTTTAAATAATTTCATATCAAAATATTTTTTTTCTTCTTAGAAAGGATAATTAGAAGGTAACATTTAGAGAAACACCATATTTCTTAGAAGTTGGAGCTGTTCTGAAGTCAAAACCTCTACCGTTACCAACCCCAATTGAAAGAACTTCAGGGTCAAAATTGATTCCTTCTGGGAAGTTAGGGGCATTGTAGAACAAGTTTTCTCCAAATAGAGAAACATTAAATGATCCAAATGGCGTTCCTTCTAAAATTTTCTTCGGCAGACTGTAAGACATAGAAACTTCTCTCAATCTTATTACAGTGGCATCAAAAATACCTCCTTCATCTGCTCCAAAGTAGGCATCAAAGAAGACATCACCCATATAGGTTTGAACCGTATTAGGCTGACCATCAGGGCCAATACCATCAAGTACTAAAGGAAGATATCTATCGTAATCTGTATCTATAGTGTTACCTCTAGCCATTAATGCTTGAACAGTAGAAGAGTAAATATCTCCACCATCAATATATTGCCACTGGAATCCTACAGATAATCCTTTGTAAGAGAAATTGTTGATCCAGTTTGCTGTAAAATTAGCCTGTGGATTACCAATGATTTGTAATCCTGCATCTGTAACATAGCTACCTTGTGCATTGGTGAATAACTCATCTGTTCCCTCAGCTCTAACGAATTTAGAACCTTGGATAATCCCATAAGGTTGGCCAGGAATGGCATAATTACCCAAAGATCCACCAAATCCAGCAATCTGAATCTGATCTACACCACCTGTAATTTCTTCAACAGTACCCAAGTTTTTGGTATAATTTAAAGTAAAATCCCACTGGAACTTACCTCTGATTGGGGTGAAGTCCAAGCCCAATTCTACACCTTCATTTACAACTGTAGCACCGTTAACCGTAGTATTCGTAAAACCAGTAGCTGGGTCCAAGTTTAAGTCAATAATCAAATCTGAAGAAGTCTTCTGATATAAAGAAAGGTCAACCCCCACTCTGTTATTTAAGAATCTCGCTTCAACTCCCAATTCCAATTCAGCGTGTAATTCAGGTTTTAGGTTGTTGTTACCTAATCGGTCTGCCAAAGAGTTGGTATTTAGAATACTACCACCTTCTGTTACAAATACGTTAGTCGCTGTACCTAAGATGGTTCTAGTCTGATAGGGACTTGGATAACCAGCGGAGGTACCATAACCTAATCTAACTTTCAAATAGTTTACCAAATTACTCTGCTGTAAAGCAGGAATAGCGTCAGTAGCTACAAATGACAAACTAGCAGATGGATACAAAATGGATCTATTCGCTTGTTCCAAAGTAGAAGTCCAGTCATTTCTCGCCTGAACATTGAAATATAAATAGTTTTTATAACCCAATGAAGCTGTCGCATAAACACCCATAGTGTTCTCTTCCGATTCGAAAGCAAAAGCGTTGTGGTTGACGAAGTTGTTGTGAGTAAACAAACCATAAACAAATTGCTGAGTACTTTCTACCCCACTATAGGAGAATACTTCTCTTCTTAAGTTTGCCCCAAATACTCCATCCAATGAAAAATCATCAGACAATTGGAAGTTGTATAAGAAATTCATTACCTGGTCTGTAATCCTATTTTGTCTGTTAGAGGTTTCCAAAAATCCATCCGGATTGTATTGCCCTCCTTTATTCTGCTCTCTTACAGATTTTAATTGATATTGGTCAATACCCACTCTGTAAAGCGCACTCAACCAAGAAGTAATATCATAAGAAGCTTCTAGGGTTCCAAAGAAACGCTGTACATATTCATAGTCACCTGCATTATTCAATACCCATCTTGGATTCTGAATAGTAGAACCTCTTCTATAGTAAATATTAGAACCATCAACAGGACTTTGGTAAGGCAAGTTCATCAAGTCTATTGATCTTGGTGTAAACAACAAGGCGGCAAATAAACCGTTACCTCCACCACCGAAGGCCTGTGCAGTAATAGGTGTTCTTCTCTCTGAATTCACATAATTGAAGGTTCCTCTTACTTTTAATCCATTAGATAATTTGGTTTGCATACCTAAACCAAAATTATGCTTTCTCAAGTAGTTAGACTTTCCACCTCCTCTTTGCTCGTCCAACAATGGCGTAAAGCCACCATCATCAATATAGCTGTAAGTAGCACTTACTGAAGTGTTTTCGTTAATATTATTCTCAATTGAAAGAGAAGTTTTTGTAGTCAAAGCCGGATCAGCAAAGAAATTCTCTACAGAAGGATAAGGCTTATATTCATAGTCCGCACCTATAAATTCAGGTACATCATCATGGTATTGAGACTGATCATAAGGATGGGTAATCAAAACATTTCCATTAGGTGCCACACCTCTGTAATCAGAGCCATAAGAAGATGGATTCTGATCGTCAAATCTCGCTCCCCAATTGGAGAAAAACCATCCAAAACCACCTGAGAAACCGTTTCCATAAGTATCCTGGTAATCAGGCAAGTTAGCCACCTCAGAGAAAGATATGGACTGGTTAACAGTTACTTCCATTCCCTTATTAAGGTTGGCCCCTGCTCTACCATTCTTAGTGGTAATCAAGATTACTCCATTTCGGCCCGCTTCTCCGTAAAGTACTGTAGCAGAAAGACCCTTAAGAATAGAAACCTCAGCGATAGCATTAGGATCTAAATCTAGGAATCTACTAGAAGCAGTAGCGCCACCAGCTCCGAATCCTCTATCGGTCTGAGTCGCAGTGTTGAAAGGAACTCCGTCAATAACGAATAAAGGTTGATTATCCCCTGTGATAGAAGAATAACCTCTAATGATTACGTTAGTTCCCGATCCAGCAAGACCTGATGTTTGTGCGATATCCACACCTGTAGCCTTACCTCGTAAAATTCTAGAAACATCAGATTCTGCCCTACCTGCAATCTCATCTGAAGATAAAGTAGATACACCATAACCCAATGCTTTCTTTTCCTTTTTGATACCCAAACCGGTAACAACAACCTCAGAAAGGGTTTCAGCTGATTCTTCCATCACCAAATCAATGGTATTAGAAGCTCCAATTTCAACCTCTTTTGAGCTGTAACCCGTGTAGGAAAAGACAAGAGTAGTAGCTCCTTCAGGAACCTCCAATGAATAGGTTCCATCGAAATCAGTGATTGTACCTGTGGAGGTTCCCTTCACCAGAATACTGGCTCCTATTAGGGTTTCTCCACTTGCATCGCTCACCGTACCACTAATTGTTCTTTGTGCAATTGCACCAGCAAAAGCTACGAACATTAGTGAAACAACTAGTAAGTGTTTTTTCATAATAACTCGATTTTATTACGTATTTAAGTGAAAACTGCAACCAAAATAATGCATTTCATCGGTTTTAAATAACATTTTCTTAACTATTTGACAACAATGGATTCAAATTAGAACCTTCGAAACAGGTCAAAAAAGCATAAAACCAATAATTGTTTTGATTTAACCTCTGAAACCTAATTTTTTTTTTTGTAAGACTTAAAATCATTACAAAGATTAGTTTTTAAGGATTTATAAAAAATTCCAAAAAAAAGAGGCCTTACACCGAAGTCTAAGGCCTCTTTAAAGGAAATAACCCTATATTTTAGTTATCCCACCACAATCTAGTACTCAATTCGTCAGGACCACCTAACATCTGAACAGCAGATGCATAGTTATCAGAATTGATATCTCTTTCAGATGTAGGATATCCATGTCGTCTAGGAATTTGACCATCGGCATTCAATGGATCTGGTGCAGGAGATAGGACTGGGTATCCAGTTCTTCTCCATTCTGCCCAAGATTCAGCACCTTGCAAGTATAAAGCTACCCACTTTTGATAGCCAATCAATTCCATTCCCTTAGCAGCATCCCATGCCACACCGTCTTGAGCGATGAAATCAGCAAAAGCAGCATCATCATAAACGCCCCACTGCTTCATGGATTCAGCAATACCGCCTTCATAATAAGCTTGAGCATCTCCGGAAACCCATCCTTTAAGTGCAGCCTCTGCTAATAAGAAATGCATCTGTGCTCCAGTGAAAACAGCAATAGGAGCATCCTGACCTCTTACCGCAGGGAAACCTGGGAAAGAAATCTCATCATTAGGAATGTCACCTGCATTTTCAATTCCATAAGGCATCCCCCTTACGTCACCATATAAAGGTGCTGGATCACCATAGACATTCAATCTTGGGTCATTCAAAGGCTTCATAAAATCCACCAATGTTTCACTGATTGCATAGTCTGTTCTGGTGATGAAAGCGGCAAACCAAGGATTTTGGTTGTTGGCATCCGCTTGGTAAGGATACATTACATTTTCATCAACAGTAGTGATTACGCCATCGCCAACTGCATCGACAAACTCAGTTTGAGCTAACGAAGGATTGACATTGGACATTCTCATCGCAATAGTAGCTCTAATAGAATTGGCAAATTTAGCCCAATGAGCCATGTTACCACCTAAGATGAAGTCTCCTTTAACACTAGCGCCACCCATCTGAGCAACCGCTTCCTTCAATTCCTTAATCAAGTCTAAATAAATAGTTTCTTGATCGTCATAGGAAGGCTTCAAATTGGTTCTACCTTGAAGCGCTTGAGAATAAGGGAGTGGTCCCCATCTGTCAGTCATGAAATGGAAGAAATAGGCACGCATAATTCTTGCTACCGCAATTTGATTCTCATTAGAACCACTAACCAAAGCATCAGATTTAGTTTCCTCATTGGAGTTGATCTCAATAATATGATTAAGATCAGCTAAAGGGCCAGTATACCAACCATTAAAATCATAGTTTACGGTTACGTATCTTGATCCATCAGTGTACTGAGTTTGAGAAAACATTTGAGTGTAGAACAATTCAT
>JBEAPR010000069.1:0-6000 GCA_041164265.1 Bacteroidota bacterium
ACAGAAAAAACGATGGCAGCATCCTCAGCGCTCCTGGTCATAGGTCCTATTTTGTCCATAGACCAAACTAAAGCCATTGCACCGTCTCTGCTTACTCTGCCGAAAGTAGGACGTAACCCAGTGATACCATTGACTGTAGAGGGAGAAATGATGGAACCCAAAGTCTCTGTTCCTAATGCAAAAGGAACCAATCCAGCAGCCACAGCTGAACCAGAACCCGCAGAAGACCCACTCGATCCGGTTGATGTATTCCAAGGATTTCTTGTTTTTTCGCCATACCATACATCACCCCAAGCTAATGCTCCCATACTCAATTTGCCTAATAATACGGCACCTGCCTCGTCTAGTTTTTTTATTACTGCAGCGTCCTTATTAATGACCTGGTCTTTGAAAGGCATAGCACCCCAAGTTGTAGGGTAGCCAGCTACAGAAAATAAATCTTTAGCGCCGTATGGAATTCCATGCAACAACCCCCTGTACTGACCCGCTGCAATTTCTATATCGGCTTGTAAAGCCTGATTCATCGCCCGTTCTTCCGTAAGCGTAATTACACAAAACAACTCGGAGTTAAACTGCTTTAAGCGTTTTAAGAAAAAGGTGGTTAATTCCACAGAAGTTATTTTCCTCTGTCTAATCAGCGTGCTTAATTCGGAAATAGAGTAGAATGCTAGTTCATCCAAATTTTCGGGAAGAGTCACCTCATCATTTGAAGAAAAATACAGAGGCCTAACCTCTTGAGGATATTCAAAACCAGTAGGCAAAGGATTGAAAAGCAAAGCTGGAGCGGTCTCATTACTCAATGGTTTCTTCCTACTTTCAATATAGGATAATCGATCGCGCTCTACGCCTTCGCGTAAGGAATCTATTTCACTTCGTGAAAAATCTAATCCTGCTACGTTGCCTGCAATCATTAAATCATCGGTAGACAAACGATTGCCAACAACAGCACCTATGAAAAGTACTCCAACTACAACTAAAGATATTTTGAACATTTTTTCCATGTCATTCTTAAATTATTCGTTAAGATAAAAAAGAAATCAAAACACCTGCAGCCACAGCAGAACCTATCACCCCTGAAATATTACTCGACATGGCATATTGAAGTAAATGATTGGTTTTATCGTACTTTAATGCAATTTCATTAGCGACTCTAGATGCCATGGGAACCGCACTCAAACCTGTAGCTCCAATTAAAGGATTTATTTTTTTTGAAGCAAATAAGTTATATAATTTGACTGCAAAAATGCCACCTGCTATAGAAATTGCAAAAGCAACAAATCCTCCTCCAACAATCAATAAAGTTTGAGGTGTTAAAAAACTTTCAGCGGTCATAGTTGCCCCAACAGTTAATCCAAGAAATATGGTAGCGGTATTCATTATTGTTTCAGAAGCAGCCTGGTAAAGCCGATTGGTAGCCTGACCAATTTCTTTAACTAAATTTCCAAACAATAAAAACCCTACTAATGGAACAGAAGAGGGAACCAATAAAAAGATAAAAAAACCTAAAACCAAAGGAAACAAAATTTTGACCCTTTGTAAATTTTTGATAACCATTTTGGATGGGTATAAGCTCTCTTGCTCCTTCATATTTATCATTAACTCTGCCTCAGAAGTGGTCCATTTGACCACTAAAGGAATGATTATAGGTACTAGTGCCATATAGGAATAAGCAGCTATTGCAATAGGACCCAATAAATGAGGAGCTAAAATAATGCTCGTATAAATTGCCGTTGGACCATCTGCTCCTCCAATAATCCCTAAAGCCCCTGCCTCTTTAGGAGTAAACCCGATTAAGACTGCTACAATCATGACTGAGAAAATGCCAATTTGAGCAGCAGCACCAAAAAAAGCTAGTCTAAGATTACGGAGCATTGGTCCGAAGTCTGTCATAGCACCAACTCCCATAAAAATCAAAGGTGGTAATAGACCGGTCTTAATAAGGGTAAAATATAGCATATTCATTATGCCGTATTCTCTCGCGATTTGTAGCAAGTGAAAATCCTTTACCTGATCTGCATTCACCACAGCCATATTTCCTCCAGGAAAATTTGCAAGCATCATTCCGAAAGCTATTGGAACTAATAATAATGGTTCAAAACCTTTACCAATCCCCAAATACAAAAGGATAAATGAAAGAACTAACATCAATAGAGATAACGGAGAGGACATAAAAGCCTCAATGGCGGTCATTTCCAGCAATTTTTCAAATAACTCCATGCTAATTTAAGTTTACCAAAATGTCATCTTCCTCTACCTCCTCTCCATGTTTGGCAACAATTGCAGTTATCTTTCCAGCTTTATCGGCCGTAATAGCATTCATTACTTTCATGGACTCAATGTAACCAATGGAATCTCCCTCAGCAATTTCATCTCCAACTTGGATACTTTTTTCTCCAGGGTCTTTTGTGAGGTAAAATTTCCCCTCTAATGGAGCCAAAATATTGGCCTGACTTTTAATTTGTTCTTTAAGAGGAGCATTTGAAGATAGGGTCGAAGTTTTTTCTGAATCGCCATAGGTCACTTTGACATCGTAAGATACCCCATCAATTTCAATGGTTAAAGAAGTTGGCCGATCAACCTCAGTAGTACTTCCAGATGTTTTGGTTGGAGGTTGCCGCTTTTGTTCTAAATCTTTCAAAAATTCTTCTTTAGCTTGCCCTGATTTGAACCTTTCATACTGCTCAGGATGCATGGCATATTCCAGCAGCTCCTCATCATCAGGTCCTCTCTCCCATCCTAATTCTTTCATTTTTTCTACGTAAAAAGGTAATTGATCAGGGTACAAATCTTGAGGATTGCCCTTGAAAAAATCCTTGTTTTGAGCAGCAGCTAATTCTTTTAATTCTTCTCCCACAGGGCCTAATAATTGTCCAGAACGGCCCAAAATCATCCCCCAGGTATTTTCATCAATCATTTCCCATCTTTTCTTTCCTTTTATCAAGTTGATGGCGTTGACCAAGGATACATTTTTGACATATTGACTGAATGGCGTTACTAAAGGAGGATAACCCAATTTTGGCCAAGCATATTCTACTTCCTCAAATAATTTGAGGAGTAATTCATCCTCAGTTTGAGGTGGAAGACTTCTTTTTTCTAACCATTTATTCAAACTTTTCAGATTGTTTTCCAAGTCCGCCATCAAACTTCCCATCATACCTCCCGGAAGGCCAGGTCCAATCAATAAAGAATTCATCTTTCGATTATTTGGATTGATGTAGTACCCCAAAAAATCATCAATAAACGATTGCGTAAGGGTTCTTACTTCCATGTAGGCCTTTTTGTTAATATCTGGTAGCAAAAATCCAGCGTCCTTAAACATGGCGTGAATAGTCAATAAATCAGGATGTCCTGTTCCCCAAGAAAGAGGTTCCATGCCTACATCAATAATATCAGCACCATTACGTGCTGCTTCTAAGGCAGAGGTAACCGAAAATCCAGGAGTAGTATGGGAGTGAAACTGAATAATGATATTTGGATGACGCTCTCTTACTCCTTTTACTATGCGGCCAATGGATACAGGGCGACCAACCCCTGCCATATCCTTAATAGCAATTTCTTGGGCACCTAGTTCAATAAATTGATCGGCTAATTGAATATAATATTCAACAGTATGTAATGGGGAATGGGTAATACTTAATGCCGCCTGGGCAATCATACCACCTTCTTTGGCAAAAACAAAAGACTTTTCAAGATTCTGAGGATTGTTCAATCCGTCAAAAGATCTCGAAATATCAGTGCCTTGTAATTTTTTGACTTTAAATAAAAGTTTTCTTACATCTAAAGGTAAAGGGCGCATGCTTAGCCCATTTAATCCCCTTTCTAACATTTGAGTTTGAATCCCTGCTTGGTTGAAAGCCTTTGTCCATCTTCGAACTGAATGATTGGGGTTTTCGCCAAACAATAGATTGATTTGTTCGAATCCCCCACCATTAGTTTCTACTCGAGCAAAACAACCCATATCTATAATTGGTGCTGCTACTTTTTCTAATTGATCTGCTCTGGGCATGTATTTGCCACTTGATTGCCACATATCCCTATACATCAGGGCTAATTTCAATTCTTTTCCCATAAAAGGTTTTATTTGGTCTTAATGATTTTAACTATTTGGGCTTTACCTTGTGTTACAATGGAAACCACGGAGGTTATTACCGCTGCATGAGCATCTGCCACTTTATCCTGCTTCTGGTTGTTTTCTTCCAACCGATTCACCAACAAGATCAGAAAGTTGCCCATTCCAACAACTAATGATAAAATAGCAAATACGGTAACCATTCCTACGACCAATAACAAAAGAATTTGATTGATGGATTCCATCTTCCTTAATTTAGAGTGCAAATTTAGTAATAACCTTTTAAGGGTTTTTTAACCTATTTTAATTTTTTGTGATTTCCCAGGCGACAACCATATAATTAGGCATCCATCCTTTGGTTTATATTTGCTAATTATTTAAACATACAACAAACAATGAAGGATAAGTTTCAAGTCTTCAAATTTGGGGGCTCATCTCTTAAAACTGCAGATTTGGTGGTCAATTGCGGAGAAATTATTAAAAATCAAGAAAAGGGTAAAATTTTGGTAGTGGTATCTGCTATGGGCAAAACTACAGATGCATTAGAAGAGGTAGTTAAGGCACATTTTGAAGAAACGGGAACAGCCCAGGATTTGCTCCATAAGGTGAAGACCCAACACGTTGAATTAGTAAGTCAACTTTTTCCCGTAGGGACTACTCAAGAAGTTTTAACTAGTCTAAATGATGCCTTTGTTGAAATAGATTGGGTACTTGAAGAGCCGCCTTCCGAAAATTATGATTTTCTCTATGATCAAATTGTTGGAACAGGTGAAGTCGTTTCTTCTATTATAGTTCAAGCATACTTAAATTATATTGGACTTAGCGCAAATTGGGTTGATGCTCGAGATATTATTCAAACAGATGATATCTTTCGGGAAGGTTGGGTGCAATGGGAAGCTACCACAGAAAGGTTTAATAAAAACTTGGCCCCCAAACTTGGTCAATTTGATTTTTTTGTGACCCAAGGTTTCATAGGAACTACATCAGAAAATTTTACTACCACATTGGGTAGAGAAGGCTCGGATTATACCGCTGCGATTTTTTCTTTTTTATTGGACGCAGAATCTATGACCATTTGGAAGGATGTTGATGGAGTTTATACCGGGGATCCTAGGTATTTTGAAAATGTAGTTCAACTCCATAAGTTATCCTATAAAGAAGCCATTGAAATGACCTACTATGGGGCTAAAGTGATTCATCCAAAAACGATTAAACCACTTCAAAATAAAAGTATTCCCCTGTATGTAAAATCTTTTTTGGAACCAAATACTTCTGGCACTTGTATATCAGATGAGTACCTGGAAGATTATCCGCCTATTGTTTCAGTGGAGGACAATCAAGCTTTACTCCAAATTTCTACCCGCGACTTTTCTTTTGTTGCTGAGCATCATATTAGCAAATTATTCAACTACATTTCAGAAGTTCGATTGCATGTCAATATGATGCAAAATTCTGCAATTAGTTTTAGTGTATGCGTTACAGACATGGACGATAAAGTTGAAAAGTTTATTAAACAAGTAGAGGCTGAATTCAAGGTATCTCTTGATCGTCATTTAAGCCTTATAACCATCAGACATTTTAGAGAGGACGTGATAGAGAATCTTAAGTTAGGTAAAATGGTACTACTAGAAGAGCGAAATAAAAAAACTTTTCAAATGGTAGTCAAAGAAGTAGCGGCTGTGAAATGGAAATAAATCCCAAAATTTTTGAGGAACATCTCTACCAACTTGGTGCCTCAGCTCCAATTTTAGTGGCAGTTAGCGGAGGGGTAGACTCAATGGTTTTACTTCATTTAATTAATTATTTATCTATCCCCTATAGTGTCGTTCATTGTAATTTTCAATTAAGGGGAGAATCATCTGATTTAGACGAACAATTAGTAGTTAATCAATGTCAAATAAATAAAGTTAAATGCCACACAAAAAAATTTA
>JBEAPR010000070.1:0-9996 GCA_041164265.1 Bacteroidota bacterium
GAATACAACCGACGGCACATAAAATCCGGGTAATCATAAGGCCAATAGACATCGTGAATTTGAACAACCACCCCTTTAGGTAACCGAGGCAACCATTCCAGAAAAAAAACCGTAGCATCTGAGTTAGGCAAGATTCTGTGAGAGTTATCTACAAATACTACGTCGCCCGATTCTAATGAAGGAAGTCGATCCATGGAAAAATTTTCCAATGGGACCTTATATAAGGTGTCTGTTAAACTTTCAATTTCTAATCTTGGTTCAGGGTCAATAGCGATAATCTGCATTTCTAGCTGAGCTTGAGATTTTGCCCAATGTGCTACTCGAGTGGAATTGCCGGAACCAATTTCTACATATTTTTTGGGTTGCAGATCTACCAGCATGGTGTACAGCATAATGATATCCAGACCGGGTAAAAATCCATTGATCCAATAGGGCTTTTGATTCTTTTGGTCAGGGGAAGGATGCAGTGAAAGGGATTGAAATTGAGACAGATGTGGAAGCGCTTTATTCATCCAACCAGCATAAATGTCGTGCTGTTTTTCGATAAGCTGAAGCAATAAAGGATGGGCGGAGCGGCCATGACCATAGCGCGGTTTTAACTGAGTGCGGTAGTCAAACAACAACTTTTGGAGGAGCGACAAAAAAAAATGATACAAGGCTCGTAGGAACTTCATGTTCGAATGTTGAACTTGGTATATTTGCGAAAATATTAGGTTAAAGATACCCAATTTTAGAAATGAAGGACCGCAAGAGAAAACAACAGGCAAAAATATTGAGGTGGTTTCGGAAGATTCACAGAATCACCGGGGCATCCCTTTTCCTTTTGTTTTTTATAGTTTCCATTACAGGGTTACTCCTCGGCTGGAAAAAGGATAGCGGCGGGTATCTTATGGCGAAGGACATTAGAGGAACGACCAGCGATTTAAGTCAATGGATGGAATTGGATGACTTACATTCCAGAGCGATAGCATCCCTTCGGGAAAATGTAGGGGAGGAGTACGATACCACATTAAACAGAATTGATGTGCGCCATGAAAAGGGGCTGGTGAAGTTTGTTTTTGACCAACACTACACGGCTATCCATCTGGATGGAGCTACTGGGGCTTTATTACAAATCGAAAAGCGGAGAGCTGATTTTATCGAGAACCTACACGATGGTTCTTATATTGATAGGGTATTTAATATTCCAGGTGATCTATTCAAACTCTTATATACTACCACAGTTGGGCTAGCACTACTGCTCTTTACCATCACTGGTTTTTGGCTGTGGTACGGTCCGATTAGGATGCGAAAAAATCAAACCCACCACTAATTTTATTACATTTACTTTTTTTAATTTTTAAGCTTTTTGTTTTGGATCAACAACTAATAAAAACATTGTCACAAACCATCAGAGGTTTGTCTATAGACGGGGTGGAGGCAGCTAAATCTGGCCATCCGGGATTGCCTTTAGGAATGGCTGATGTAGCTGCAGTTTTGTGGAACAATCACTTACGACATCACCCGGGACAACCTCAGTGGTTTAATCGAGATCGCTTTGTCCTATCCGCTGGACATGGAAGTATGTTGATCTATTCTTTGCTTCACCTATTTGGTTATGATTTGCCACTAGAGGAATTGAAAAATTTTAGACAATGGGAGAGTAAGACGCCCGGTCATCCCGAGTATAGAGAGACCCCAGGTGTGGAAATGACCACAGGACCACTGGGCCAAGGTATCAGTACAGCAGTAGGTATGGCATTGGCGGAAAGTAGTTTGGCAGCTCGCATCAATCACCCGGGACACGAAGTAGTGGATCATTTTACTTTTGTGATAGCAAGTGATGGGGATTTGCAGGAAGGAATTTCCCACGAGGCTTCCGCTTTTGCTGGCCACAATAAGTTGGGTAAACTGATTGTATTATACGATGATAACGGTATTTCTATTGATGGTGAAACTGACCTTTCTTTTAGTGAAAATGTTTTGCAGCGCTATCAAGCTTATGGATGGCATACCCAGCAAGTTGATGGACATGACTTGAGTGCAGTAGACCAAGCTATTATTGCAGCTAAAAAGGTACAAGATCAACCGTCTATTATTGCTTGCAAGACCATCATTGGCTTTGGTAGTCCCAACAAACAAGGAACGGAGGATTGTCATGGTTCACCACTTGGACCGGAAGAAGCTAAGTTGACCAAAGCAAACCTAGGTTTGCCAGTCGATATTTCATTTTATATTCCAGAAGATTTAAAGTCTTTTGGCCAAGAACAGCTTGAAAAGGGACGTGCCTTGGAATCTGCTTGGAATGAAAAGGTAAAAGATCTCAAAAATGCAGCTCTTGAAAAATGGGAATATTTAGAGGCTTGTTTGCACAGCCATTCCACCATTTCAGCAGTTAATTATCCGGAATTTCAAGCAGGTAGTGCTGTAGCTACCCGTAATGCTTCAGGAAAAGTATTGGATGCTATTGCCCCTCAAATTCCAGCATTAATTGGAGGTTCTGCAGATTTAACGCCCTCAAATAAAACTTTTCCCAAAGGGGAAATGGCCTATAGCAGCCAGAACCCTCAAGGTAGGTATATTCACTATGGGGTAAGGGAACATGGAATGGGGGCCATCATGAATGGGATGGCACTACACGGTGGAGTCATTCCTTATGCAGGAACGTTTTTTGTATTTACTGATTATATGCGAGCGTCTATGCGATTGGCGGCTTTGATGGGGTTAAGGGTAGTATATGTAATGACCCATGATTCTATCGGCTTGGGAGAGGATGGGCCCACTCACCAACCTATAGAACATCTATCGTCCCTCAGACCGATGCCCAATATGGTCGTATTGCGTCCAATGGATGGATCGGAAACTGCAGAAAGTTGGAAAGTGGCATTAAATCGATTAACCGGACCTACTTGTTTGGTGCTTACCAGACAAAATCTTCCGGAATACGATCGGGTGGCTATGCAAATGGGCCCTGCAAGTGAAACAGCTAAGGGAGGTTATGTATTATGCGAGGATAATGACTATGATAGAATGATATTGGCTTCGGGTTCAGAGGTAGAAATTGCAGTAGAGGCCAAGAAGATATTAAACCAGCAAGGTCACAAAGTTCGAATAGTCAGTATGCCTTCAACAGATCTATTTGACGAACAACCTCAAGAGTATAGGGAAAAAATATTACCCAAATCGTGTCGCAAGCGGTTAGCTGTGGAAGCTGGTGCGAGTTTGTCATGGTACAAATACGTCGGCTTAGACGGGCAGGTAGTAGCCATAGACCGTTTCGGGGCCTCTGCTCCTTATGAAAAACTTTATGAAGTTTTGGGATTAACCCCTCAAAATGTAGCGGAAGTGGCGGCCCAACTTTAGGTTAAGCGCTCACTTTACCTACTAAAGCTCTAATGACTTCTTCATTGGTTTGATTCCAGGTAAATTCAGCCTCGGGGTCTTCAGCACCCAGTGGGGTATTTCCTTTAAAGTTCATTTGACTTTTAATTGGAGTAGCTCCAGAAGTATGGAATTCATGGATGTCAGCTATCGCTAAAAGAGGGGCAACAGATTCAGGTCTTACCCCTCCTCCTACCATAAAACTGATGGTACCTTTCGCTGCCTGAATATAAGAGGCTATGTTTTCAGCGCCTTGAGGAGCGGTAGGCTTTTGTCCTGAAGTCAGTATTCTTTTAATGCCAATATGCTTTAATTGAGCTATAGCCTCCAGGGGATTCTGGCAAAGATCAAATGCTCGGTGGAAGGTAAAGTCCATATCCTTTGCGCAGTCGAAAACCAATTGAGTCATTTCCAAATCGATATTTCCATCTCGAGTCAAGGCGCCAAACACAATACCATTCATGCCAAGCTCCCTACATATTTCCACATCTTTTAGAATGACCTCTAATTCCTCGGACGTGTAAAGGAAATCTCCTTTTCTAGGTCGGATGAGGACATTTATGGGAAGGTTGCATTTTTCTTTAACAACTAATAATTTACCATAAGAAGGAGTCACTCCACCTTGGGGGAGGTTTTCGCATAACTCAATCCTTTTGGCACCTCCTTTTTCTGCAGCCCATGCAGAGGCAACGCTATCGGCTGCCACTTCTACTATTTTTTTCATATTATTTATTGAGAGGTCGAAAATAATGTATAAAATTCAAAATTTCCTTTATATTTGGCCGCACATGAATAGTTCTATCATTCATATTAACGCTTCAACTCTATTGCGCAGTCCGCGCAGGCCACGCCCTTAGGGGCTACTTTTTCCATATTACCCGTATGAGCAGGAGGGTTCCTGCCCGCTGTACAAGCGAAATCAACCCGGAGTTTGGTTTTCGATTTTTTATCAATTATGATCATGGAAATAATAATTCAAACAGCTAACGAGCGACACGAGGAATACGCAGTTCAGATCTGTGCGCTCATCGAGATTTCTGCAAAAGAGCGGGGAACGGGTATAGCCAAAAGAGAGCCTGAATATATCAAAACAAAATTACGGAATCAAAATGCAGTGATTGCCCTGCTTGAAGATGAACTCGTCGGCTTCTGCTATATTGAGGTATGGAGCCATGGTAAATATGTAGCCAATTCAGGATTGGTTATTGAACCTAAATATCGCCAATTGGGATTGGCTAAGAAATTAAAGAAAGCTGCTTTCGATTTGTCTCAAGAAAAGTATCCCGATGCCAAATTATTTGGTATTACCACGAGTCTGCCAGTAATGAAAATTAATTCTTCGCTCGGTTATCAACCGGTTACTTTTTCAGAATTAACTCAAGACGAGGCCTTTTGGGCTGGGTGCATGAGTTGTAAAAACTATGATATTCTAGAGCGTAACGATAAGAAAATGTGTTTGTGCACAGCTATGCTGGCACCTTCTAAAAACGAAGCAAAAATTCAACACGATTTAACCCATTTAATAGTAACATCAACTAATGAAAAGTAAAAAAGTAGTCGTAGCCTTTAGTGGTGGGTTGGATACCTCTTATTGCGTAAAGTATTTATCGGCGGAAAAGGGATATGAAGTTCATGCCTTTACGGTCAATACAGGAGGATTTGATCATGCTGAGTTGGTTGCTTTGGAAAAAAGAGCGCTGGAGCTAGGTGCGACTTCCTTTCAATTTACCCATGCAGAAATTCCATTTTTTGACCAGTGCATTAAGTATTTAATTTTTGGAAATGTGCTGCGAAATCAAACCTACCCTTTATCGGTGAGTGCGGAGCGGATGTTTCAAGCGTTGGAAGTCGTCAAATACGCCAATAAAATAAAAGCTGATGCAATTGCTCACGGATCCACCGGTGCGGGTAATGATCAGGTGAGATTTGATATGGTTTTCAACAATCAGGCCTCGGATAAAGAAATTATTACCCCTATTCGAGATATGCAATTGTCTCGACAAGCTGAAATAGACTACTTGAATAGTAAAGGGGTAGTGTATAGTTGGGAAAAGGCCAAGTATTCCATCAACAAAGGTATATGGGGAACTAGCGTGGGAGGGCAAGAGACATTGGGCTCCCGGGATACGCTTCCTGAAGAGGCTTATCCTTCCGCCTGTACGGCAAAAACCCCCATTCAGACGAGTATTACTTTTGAAAAGGGTATTCCAGTGGCTATTGGCGATACTCATTTTGATCATCCCGTTGATGCCATCAAACATTTGGAAGAATTGGCAAGACCATTTGCCATCGGTAGAGATGTTCACGTAGGAGATACCATCATAGGTATTAAGGGCAGGGTAGGGTTTGAAGCAGCAGCGCCCATGATTATAATTAAAGCTCATCATCTACTAGAGAAACACACCTTGACCAAATGGCAACAGTACTGGAAAGAGCAATTGGCCAACTGGTATGGAATGTTATTGCACGAGGGACAATTTCTCGAGCCAGTGATGCGCAATATAGAACAGTTTATGAACGATACTCAAAAGTCAGTTACGGGTGAAGTTTTCATTCAATTGCATCCTTACCGGTATATTCTAGAAGGCATTCAATCTGATTTTGATTTGATGAACAGTGGTTTTGGTGATTATGGAGAAATGAACGAAGGTTGGACCGGAGCGGATGTAAGAGGTTTTACTAAAATGTTAGGGCTGCAAAGTACCATTTACCAATCGGTTCAAGAAAAAAATAAAAATTTATGATTCGAGCTGGTATCATTGGAGGTGCTGGTTATACAGGAGGAGAATTGATTCGCCTTTTAATGAACCATCCTATGGTAAATTTAGCTTTTATTCAAAGCAATAGCCAGGCGGGTAAAAAACTATCAGCGGTCCACAGGGATTTGTTTGGGGAAACCGAATTGGTCTTTACAAAAGAGGAGGATTATGCTGTTGATGTGCTGTTTCTTTGTAATGGACATGGACAAGCTAAACTGTTTTTGGAGGCCCATTCTATTCCTGAGGAAACGGTAGTAATTGATTTGAGTACGGACTTCAGGTTACATTCCGATTGGATTTATGGGTTACCTGAACTGCACAAATCTGCTATAGCATCGCACAATAGGATTGCTAATTGTGGGTGTTTTGCCACAGCAATTCAATTGGCTTTACTACCCTTAGCAGCACATCAAGCGCTTCCAGATGATATCGTGATTAATGCCATTACAGGTGCTACAGGTGCTGGGCAGCAACCAGGGCCCACCACCCATTTTAGTTGGAGAAACAATAACCTCTCCACTTACAAACCTTTTACCCATCAGCATTTAGCAGAGATTACGGCCAACCTTAATGTATTGCAACCCATCTCTCAAGAATCCATTCATTTTATCCCCTTAAGAGGAGATTTTCCCAGGGGGATATTTACGACTTCTTTGATGACGCTTGCCGAATCGGAAAAAACGCTGTACGAATGGTATGAGGATTTTTACCAAAAAGCCAAGTTTACTCATGTCACTCCCGAGAATCCTGATTTAAAACAGGTCACTAATACCAATAAAGCGATCGTGCATATTAAAAAAGCCGGCCACAAATTAATGGTCATCAGTATGATAGATAATTTATTAAAAGGCGCTTCTGGTCAAGCCGTTCAGAATATGAATATTAGGTTTGGATTCCCCGAGGATGCTGGCCTCAAACTAAAAGCAGTCGTATATTGAAATTCGCCAGTATGAAATTATTTGATGTTTACCCCCTATTTGATATTGAACCTACTAGTGGAAGGGGCACTACTATTTTTGACAGTGAAGGCACTCCATATTTAGATTTTTATGGTGGACATGCAGTGATTTCCATTGGGCATTCCCACCCGCATTATGTGCGATCCATTGAAAGCCAACTCCACCGATTAGCTTTTTATTCTAACTCGGTACAAAATAAGTTGCAAACGGATCTCGCAGACAAGCTCGGGCGATTGTCCGGTTGTGAAGATTATCGATTGTTCTTGTGTAATTCTGGAGCTGAAGCGATTGAAAATGCCCTTAAATTAGCCTCTTTTCATACGGGTAAAATGCGGGTTTTAGCCTTCAAAGGAGCCTTTCATGGGAGAACCTCAGCTGCTGTTAATATCACGGATAATTCTAAAATTAAGGCGCCCATTAATACGACTTTTCCAGTAGATTTTATTCCGATGAATGAGGCGAAGGCCCTAGAAAAGGAATTAAAAAAAGGTGATGTAGCCGCTGTCATCACCGAATGTTTGCAAGGAGTTGGAGGGGTAAACGTACAAAACATCCCTTTCCTTAAAAAAATAAGGAGTTTGTGTAGTACCTATGGAGCGGTTATGATTGCTGATGAAATTCAATCGGGCTATGGAAGGTCGGGAAAATTCTTTGCTTTTCAGCATGCTGAAATCCAACCGGATTTAATCACTACGGCCAAGGGTATGGGGAATGGTTTTCCAATTGGAGGCGTCTTAATAGGACCGGAATTCAAAGCATCTCATGGATTACTGGGGACCACGTTTGGTGGGAATCACCTGGCATGCGCTGCAGGACTGGCTGTTTTGGATGTGATTGAAACAGATCAATTGGTGGAAAGAGCTGCTGAATCAGGGCAATATTTGATGAAACACCTCAAAAAGCATCCTAAAATTAAGGAAGTCAGGGGAAAAGGATTAATGATTGGCCTGGAAATGGAAGAGCCCGTTGCTCCTTTGAGAAAGCGAATTTTGATGGAGGGTCATATTTTCACAGGATCTTCTTCCAACCCTAAGGTGATTCGACTATTGCCCCCTTTAAATGTGGAAAAAAAGGAATTAAAACAATTTATCGAAACTTTCAACGCACTAGCTTAAATGAAAAATTTTACCTCAGTTGCGGACGTATCCGACCTACCATCATTATTAAAGACGGCATTTACCCTCAAAAAAAATCCGCTTTCGAATTCCTCAGGCCGTGGGAAAACTTTGGTTTTACTATTCTTCAACCCGAGTTTGAGGACGCGATTGAGTACTGAAAAAGCTGGACTGAATTTGGGCATGCAAGTCATGGTGATGAACGCCGCACAAGGCTGGCAATTGGGTTTTGAAGAGGGCATGGTGATGAATGGAGGGGAAGCAGAACATATTAAAGAGGCGGCTGCGGTCATCAGTCAATATGCCGACATTATCGGAATCAGGTCTTTCCCCTCCCTGACGGATCGGGAAAAGGATTACCGCGACGAGGTCTTACAAAAATTTATTGAATATGCTCAAGTTCCGGTGGTAAGTCTGGAATCTGCCATCTTACATCCCCTGCAGTCCTTGGCAGATCACCTGACCATAGAGGAAAACAAAAAAAGGGATAAACCAGTCGTTGTTTTATCATGGGCTCCTCATCCACGCGCCCTGCCGCAAGCAGTTAGTAATTCCTTTCTTCATTGGATGGCCACTACCGACTATGAACTGAGAATTGCCCACCCTGAAGGATACGAATTAGCCCCCGAATTTGCTGCCAATATTCCCGTTTACCACGACCAAAAGGCAGCCTTTGAAGGAGCGGACTTTGTTTACGCAAAAAATTGGTCTTCTTATAAGGATTACGGAAAAGTATTGCATCAAGATGCCGCATGGATGATAGATGAAGCTAAGATGTCGGTTACCCTTGAAGGGTACTTTATGCACTGCCTTCCCGTAAGGAGAAATGTGGTGGTCGCTGATGAAATTCTCGATGGGCCTCGTTCCTTAGTCATCCAACAAGCTAATAACAGGACCTATGCGGCTCAGGCTGTACTTCAAACCCTATTGCAAGGATTGTAATTTATGGAAAAGGAAAAATTATTGGTCATCAAGGCTGGTGGGAAATTAATAGAAGAGCAAGAATTAGTTACTCCGTTATTGGAGTTTATGGCCCAGGATTCCACAAAAAAGATTTTGGTACACGGGGGAGGAAATAAAGCAGGTGCCTTGAGCGAGCAAATGGGAATTCCTGTAAAGATGATTGAAGGTAGAAGAGTAACGGATGCGGCTACATTAGAAATTGCCACTATGGTATATGCAGGGCTGATTAATAAGAATTTGGTGGCTCAACTTCAAGCCCTGGGCTGTTCAGCAATCGGTTTGAGTGGAGCAGATGGAAATACCATCCTATCGGAAAAAAGGGCTCCGCACCCTATCGATTTTGGATGGGTAGGGGATGTGCAACGGGTGAATGGCCCAATGTTAAGTGCGCTATTAGAACTTTCATTAACTCCTGTAATTTGTGCCATTACCCACGATGGGCGTGGACAGCTGTTGAATACCAATGCTGATTCTATTGCCAACGCAGTAGGAATGGCAATGAGTGAGAATTACGAGGTACATCTTTATCTTTGTTTCGAAAAACCAGGGGTATTGTTGGACGAAAACCAACCATATAGTATTCTGCCAACCCTTTCGGAATCCGAATTTAATCGTCTAAAGGAGGATGGCGTAGTGCACTCGGGAATGTTGCCTAAATTATCCAATGGATTTCAAGCCATCCAAAAAGGCGTTTCAGAAGTTTGGGTCGGAAATTATCAAAGTATTGCAGCAGGGAAGGCCACCAGATTAGTGGCTCAATAAATTAAGGAACCAATGGACAAATGGAAACAAAAAGGAATTGAACTACTTCAACAACTGGTTTCCATACCCTCTTTTTCC
>JBEAPR010000071.1:0-8233 GCA_041164265.1 Bacteroidota bacterium
CTTATGAAGACCTCATTCAGCCTAATAACCCTTTCCCTTTTAGACCTGGAATGTCGGCATCTGTTGAAATCAATACTGAAAAGAGAGCAGGAGTATTATCCGTTCCTATTCTTGCGGTAACCACCAGGGAAAAGGAAGGTGAGGATAAGAAATTAGGAGAATCCAATTTAGAAGAAGTCGTTTTTCTAGTAATGGGAGATACTGTTGCCATGAAAAGTGTTGAAACTGGCATTCAAGACGATAAGTATATTGAGATTATAGGGGGCTTAAATTCTAAAGAAAAAGTAGTTTCTGCTCCTTACAATGCCATTTCAAGAAAATTGAAATCTGGAAGTAAAATCCAAGTCGTAGAGGAAAACGAACTTTACAATATTGAAGGAAGCAAAGAATAATGGTTTAATAGTTTTTGTTAAAAATGCCATTGAAGGTCAGGTAAAGACCAGACTGGCGAAGACAATCGGACAGGGCCAAGCCTTGTCCGTTTATCTTTATATGCAAAAATATTTGGCTAATTTGCTCTCTGGAGTACTTTCATTTGAAATCTATATTTTCTATAGCGATTTTCTGACTGACCAACCTGATGCATGGTCAGGTCCTAATTTTAAGAAAAGGATACAAAAAGGAAACGATTTAGGAGAAAGGATGAACAACGCCCTGGATCAAATTCTGCCACTTCACCAAAACGTACTGTTGGTAGGTAGTGATATTGCTGGCTTAAATTTGACCATTCTCGAGGAAGGATTTCAACGTCTAAATCACTTTGATACCGTCCTCGGACCAGCCCAAGATGGTGGGTATTATCTAATAGGTATGAAACACTCTCATCCCTATATTTTTCAAAAAATGACTTGGAGTCACAAGCAGGTAATGGCTCAAACCATAGAAAAAATAACAGAACTGGGATTAAATTACAGTTTGCTACCCGTCCTAAGTGATGTGGACACCTATGAAGATTGGGTGAACCATCGACATTTATTTGACTCTTAGGCCTTATTTCTAGGCTCTTTTGTTCGGGTTAAAATTAATCTTCCTCTTTCTCGTTTTTCATCTAGAGGCGTATCGCTTTTAATTTCCTGCCAAAAACCCTCTAATCGAGAATCCCATATACTGCGGAAATAGATAAATTGGTATTTGCGAAAAAATGGAGGGCTTAATGCTGGATTATCGGTTGGAAAAAATTCAAACTCTTCTATATGAGCAGATCGATCTCCATACACTCGACCTTTGATAGACATTACTATAACATTATGATCATCCACATATAGGTAGCTTCTGCCGGTTATGACAGACCTATCCATAACCAAAAATAATTCTAAAGGAATGGATTTCTGACCATTCAATCCCCCAAGTGTTATTTCGCCTTCCCAATGTCCTTCCATACTTTTTTGAGCTGGAACCTGGACGATAAAAAAGCCAAAAATGATAAAAAGCCAACCGCACTTCAACTTATTTTTACTTTTCGGGGTTAATATATTCATACTATCAAATTTACTAATAAATACTAAAAACGTTAGATATGTATCCAGCAGATTTGACCAAACCCATGGCACAGGAATTGGAAAATTATGGCTTTGAAAGTTTAACTACCTCTGAATCCGTTGATCAAGTATTAGGAAATCCATCGGGAACGGTTTTAGTGGTTGTAAATTCCGTTTGTGGTTGCGCCGCAGCTAATGCGAGACCAGGAGCTCTTCAAGCTATAAAAAATGAAAAGAAACCAGAAAAATTGGTAACCGTTTTTGCAGGCGTGGATAGAGAAGCGACTGAAAAAGCCCGACAATATATGCTACCCTATCCTCCATCTTCTCCAGCTATAGCCCTTTTTAAAGATGGACAATTGGTTCATTTTTTAGAAAGACACCATATTGAAGGACGTTCTTCAGAAATCATTGCAACCAACTTGCAATTGGCTTTTGACCGTTTCTGTTAAAAATCTATTCTCAGTCCTATGCTCGGCACCAG
The DNA here is from genome assembly GCA_041164265.1 of Bacteroidota bacterium. Lineage (GTDB taxonomy): Bacteria > Bacteroidota > Bacteroidia > Chitinophagales > Saprospiraceae > CALAZP01. Next base: position 1,963 of record JBEAPR010000071.1, read on the forward strand.
GGTTCCCTGGCTGTCGGCAATGGATTTGACCTTATACCGCTGCAATTCAATAGGGTCATTCGGATTCAAAATCTCCCCTAAACCAATGGGTGTGTTGTTTTCATCTAATGGTCTGTCCAAAATCAAGGTCTGGGTATTCACACTAGCAGCTGTTGCATTTTCTACATCAAAGTAAAGATTCAAATTCCATTTAGAGAAGTACCAAATTTTATCAATTCTAAAATCTAAGGTACTTACGCCATCTAAGCGCTCTGAGTTCAACTGGTTGAAATCACGTCTCCCTCCTCCGTTGGCTATCCAATTAAGTACCAAATTAGAATCATCAGCAAATGGGGTGAATGGCAGACCCGTTTGAAACCTCCAATTCAGTCCCACCTCCCAGTTTCTTTTTAACTTTTTACCGAAGGTCAAATTAACTATATGCCTGGCATCCCAACTCGATGGGATAAGTTGTTCGTTCTGATCGCTAAACTTGCTCCAACCCAAGGTGTAAGCCATGATTCCATAAAAACCTTTGTACAATCTTTGCTGGAATAACAATTCCACCCCATAGGTCGACCCTGTCCCAATAGACACAGCAGGTTCATTTCCGAGTACCCCAAAATCACCCCCCAAATTAGCCAAGGATACTTGATCCCTAAGTAGAAATGGATATTGATTGTACCGTTTGTAATATCCTTCCAAGGTGATTCTAGAACTGGTCTGGGTATTCCACTCCAATCCAGCTACCACCTGGGTGTTTTTTATATATTTTAATTGATTGTCTTTGTTGACCAAGCGGCCTTCTTCCCGATAACCCATTAATGTATAGGCGGGAGTCTGATAGAATAAACCTGTATTGAAATTTATAGACCATTGTTCTGTCAAGGCATAGGAAAGAGAAAACCTAGGAGAAAATTGATCCAGGATATTGGACATATCTTTGGAATAGCTATTCGCATCCATTCTAAAGCCAAGAGAGAGAGCCAATCGATCTTGAAAATAATTTTTGCTGATTTGACCGAATGCTCCATACTTGTGAAAATCTATCGCTGAATAAAAATTGATAGTTTGCGGACCCGCATTGGTAAAAATTTGATTGAAGGTTTCATTGGTATATCGGATATATTCATACAGTACCCCAAAATTAGTTTTATACCCATTTTTACGATGGGTTCGCTCAGCTCTGAATTTATTTTCCATCTCTTGTGAGCGGTACCTTAAAGTGAGATTTTCCTCACTACTTTCATCGTTATTACGATATTTTTCCGCCTCATTATTGAGCATATTCCTGCTGGCAACAAAGGTCCAGTATCCCTCATCATCATAGTGCTTATACACGATGCCATTGGTGTAATTCCATTGGGGAGAAACGGGCAACTGCTCCAAAAGGTACCGCTGTGACTCCGTTTCGTTAGCTTCTAGGTTGAGGGTAAACTGGTCAATAGCACCTAAGCCGACAAAGGTGATTTCACTTTTTTCAGTTGGTTTAATTTTAATTTTTGCCTGAAAATCATTATAAGTCGGAAGAAAAGGTAGTCCGATCACTTCAAATAAAAATTGGAGGTAAGAACGACGGGCGGAAAATAAAAAAGTTGTTTTATCTCCTATTGGACCTTCGAGCGTCAAACCAAAATCGGTAGCGCCTACATTAAAGGTACCTCCCAATCTATCATCTCTTCCATCTCGTTGATAAAAATTAAAAACCGAACTCAGTGCATTTCCCCGATTAGCCGGAAAAGCCCCACTAAAGAAATCGACCTCTCTAATAAAGTTGACATTCAATAACCCTACTGGACCCCCACTAGCTCCCTGGGTTACAAAATGATTGATATTGGGCACTTCTATATCGTCCAAAAAAAAGCGATTTTCGTTGGGTGCTCCTCCTCTTATAATCAAATCATTTCTAAAGGAAGACACTGAAGTAACCCCAGGTAAGGACTGCACCACCTTGGAAATATCCCTATTACTGCCAGGGTTCCTGGTTATTTCAGCTACTCCAATCGTTCTCAAAGACAACGGACTCTCTGGAGGTCTTTTAAATGGCGCTGCCTTTACGATAACCTCCTCCAGATCCGATGCCGTTTCTGTTAATTCAAAATTTACCTCCTCCGGTCTAGCCGTTAGGATTTGAATCTCATACTGGGTCACGGAATTGAAACCAATGAAAGAAGCTGTCACATCATAAGTTCCCGGAGGAACATTCTCAATCTCATAGTTTCCTTCGAAATCAGAGGTGGTCCCCAAATTGGTTCCCTCTATTAATACATTCGCAAAACCAATAGGCTCATTGGTGTATTGGTTGGTGATTTTACCTTTCAGCACACCAGTTTGAGCAGTCATCACCCCTAATAGGCCTAGCATCCAAACAAGTGTGGAAAATATTTTTTTCCGGCAGGAGAACTTCATTTTTTGGTTTATTTGATTAGAGTTACCTGCCATAAACATTCGGAAAACTAAAATGTTGGAAAAAACTTACCTTCAACTTATGTTTAGAGTCGCCATTAAAAAATCCCCTCCTTTTAACCTCCATGATTTGCACGATGAAGAAGGGCAATCCTCAGTAGAAATTATTCCAGAAAGGGGTGGAGCCATTAACCGAATAAAATTAGGGGGAATCGAAGTATTGGACGGGTATCGCAATGGTGGGGAAATACTCACCAATGCATGGATGAAAGGGATGTGGTTGGCTCCCTATCCCAATAGAATCAAAGGGGGAACCTATCAATGGAATCACCAGACTTACCAATTTCCAATCAACGATACGATTAATCATCACAGTATTCATGGATTTCTGATGGATGAAAAATTCCCCTCTTTACAGTTTAGGAAGTCCGACCAACAAGGCCTTTTGTCTATTCAATATCGTCATTCAGGAGCTCATTCCGCCTACCCTTTTCAATTTGACCTAAACCTGCAAATTGAACTTAGCCAAAAGCGTTTAGCAATTACCTTTGCTTTTACCAATATGGAATCTTTCGAAATTCCTTTTGGTTTGGGATGGCATCCTTATTTTACGCTGGGACAACCCATTGATGAACTCATGCTGACTCTTCCTCCATGTTCCAGGGTAGGAACCAATGAGGAAATGATTCCCTTCGGGAAAAATTATCCTTATTCACACTTTGAAAATGGTCATCACATTGGTTCTGAAGTTCTCGACAATTGTTTTATGCTCTCCAACCCTTCCAAAATCGCTTCTTTTTACCTCTCCAATCAAGAAAACAACTTGCGTTTTTGGCAGGAAACAGGTCCCATAGGTTTTAATTATTTTCAAATTTTCACCCCCTCCCATAGAAACAGTATTGCAATTGAACCCATGAGTTGCAATATTGATGCTTTCAATAATGGTGAAGGCCTTTTGAAGGCGAAGCCTAAGCAAACCTATGAATACAAATGTGGGGTGGAATTACTTGATTAGATGCACACTTCCAGAAACCTCTTGACGATCTCCATTCACCAATTCTAAAATAGCTGTGTAAAGATAAAGTCCGGGTAATTGAATCCCTCCATCCCAAATAGATATTTCGGGTTCTATTGCCTTTTGACTCACATAGTAAACTCGATTGCCCCAACGGTCAAAAATAGCTACGTCTACTATTTTTTGTACCTGCCGTTTATCCACAAAAAACACCCAATTATCATTAATGGCATCTCCATTAGGAGAAAATGCATTTGGAATAAAAAAGGTAGGGTTGGGCACTACCCTAATGGACCCATTTTGAGTTTGCTGACATCCAAAAATATCAGTTATGGTCAATTCATAGTCGGTACTTTGAACTCCAATAAAATTGGGAGATGGACAATTAAAACAAGAAAATTGATCGGGTGGGCTCCAAGAAAGCTGGTCTAATAAATTATAAGGAATAAAATATTCCGGGGATAAGTTTAATGGTTTTCCGATATCAATAGTGAAATCACCCAAAGAATCTGAATAAGCCTGGTTTTGAAAAGGCATTACAAATTTAAAAGCAGCCCTACAATTGTTTTGATCTGCTATGGTTAAAGATACACTATCGCCCGGATTCAACTGAGAAAAGAAAATTTCATCCTCAAAATTTTCCTCATCTGAACTATATTGATAGGGAGGAAAACCTCCAGAAATATTGAGCGGAATGTCTTGAGGCAAACAAGGTTCAAATGCAACCTGAATGGCAGAATAATTATATAACCCTATATTTTCTTCCTTTATACATCCATTAAAATCTGTTACTGTTACTTGATATTGACCCGCTGGAAGTGCTGGTCTTTGAGCTGACTGATTCCCATCATCCCATTGGAAAAAATAAGGAGCTGTCCCCCCTGCTGGTTGAAGGGTAATCGTTCCATCACTGCCTGCACTACAAGCTGGTTCTACAATAGAAGCGCCCAGATCTATTTGAGAAACGCGGTGGTCTACAGATCCCATAACCACTCCGGAACATATCTGGTCTCCAAATTCCTCTATCGTATATATTCCTTCTTTTTTGGAATAGAAAGGAAAAATTTGATTGTTGACGTTAAAAAATGAGTCTCCTGGGATCCCATTGACATATTGATGGAAGTAAAAAGGCGGATTACCTTGTAATTGCAATTCAAAAAGTAAAGAATCTCCTTCGCAGGTTGTTCCTCCTCCCACTAATTGCGCTGAAGGTGGATCGATGGTAGTCAGTTGAACTTCTACAGAATCCCATTGGCCACAATTATCGTCTATGCGGACTTGGAAGGAAGTATCTTGATTGAGGAAAATCCCCAATTGAAGAGCATTGGTTTGTCCTAGATAACTATAGGTAAATGGGGGACTGCCTCCCTTTAAGCCCACATCTATTTCGGTCAAGACATTTCGACAAACAAGCGTATCTACTGGAAAGGCCTCAAATGGTTGTAATTCTGTAATGACCAATTCTGCACCAGACTTCAAACAATTACAACCATAATTCAATTCTAAAATTAACTTCCTATCCGCATTTTGGTTTGGGTTATCATAAGTAATGACCGGTAATCTATAGCTGCTTACCCCTGCAGGAATAATAAGGGTGTCTGGTAACGCTTCATAATCTATTCCCTCAATAGCGGTAGAACTCTGAGATATTTTTACTGGAAGCACCATTTCATTAATCAATCGATCTGGATTGGTTCTTTCGAAAATAAAAAAGGATTCTCCACACCCCTCTTGTACCGTAGTATTCCTTATAGGAGCTTCAACGGTAATATCAACTTCTCCTCCCAAACTAAAACTTTTGGCTTCCAGAAAGACTGCCGAATCGAATAAATGATCACCCACATCTGCAACAACTAATTTAATTTTATACCGCTCACATGGCACTACCCGAATGACCGTGTTTAAGACCGTGGTAAAACCATCGTATTCAATATATCCCCAAAGAGGTTTTGGGGTGAAAAGAATTCCGCATCTGGAATCATCCCCAGCCAAATGATTGGAAACATAGAAATTTTCATTCTTCAAATGGTTGATATTATTAATGCTCACATAGTCTTCGGTATTAGCCAAAACAGCGGCATTAATCGCATTGTCTTCAAATTCACCATCCAAACCCGGACCACTTACAAAAAAACCAAATACGTCATTAAATTGTGAGTTGACATACTCACAATACTCTTCAGAAGCAAAGACATATCTAAAAGTCACATACTTTTCTACAGGAACAAACTCAAAGCTAAGTCCTACTACATCGTAAACGCGCGTGTCAGATAATTGCTCCAAATCGGCATCTCCCGTTTTGTCATTAAAATCCCCTTGCGCATCAGGGACATCATTGGGACCCATAGCCGTACTCACCCTACCTGTGGACAAAATAACTCCCCTGCTCATCCCCAAAATATGCTCAGCATTTTCAAAATATCCTATCCCCTTTGGATTTCCAATAGCTTGGATATTTTCTACTTCGGCACATCCTCCTTTCAAAAAAATATCATTAACCAATTGCGTTTCGGTATAATTATTGTTGGTTAGTATTCCATCATAGGGTTGCCCCCCACCCTGTTGAGCATGGATTTTTAGTGAAATCAATAAAATTATACAGACATACCGCATGAGTATGGATTGTTCCTTTCAAAAAAGGATAATTATATTTAAAAAATCTAAATTTGTTTCAAAAATAATGCAAGCTTACGTCAGGCTTTTCATCCTATTGGTTATTATCGGGTGCTCTTTAAACTCATTAGAGGCGCAAACTGGATTAAAGTGCCTACAAAACTTAACCATATCTACTAATAATGGTGAAACAATCAGCACTAAATGTAGTTCATCTGATGGAATTGATTCTGAGATAGTTAGGTTTAGAACCAATAC
>JBEAPR010000072.1:0-11350 GCA_041164265.1 Bacteroidota bacterium
AGTAGTTCAGACGCCTCATATCGACCAATTGGCTCAAGAAGGAACGCGCTTTAACAATGCCTATATCATGGGCGGCCATCATGGGGCCATTTGTGCACCTTCCAGGGCCATGTTAATGAGCGGCCAGAACCTATTCCGTGTCTATGACCGGTTAAATGGGGTAAGGACCATGCCTATGGCTTTTAGAGAAGCAGGTTATCGAGTATTTGGAACCGGCAAGTGGCACAATGAAAAGGAAGCATTCGAAGCGGCATTTTCCGATGCTTCAAGCGTTTACCTCGGTGGTATGGCTAACCATTTTGAGGTGCCAGTTAGGGATTATGGACCAGATGGTCAATTAGGAGAACCCCTAAGAAAAGGATTCAGCACACGCATATTTACTGAAGCTTGCTTGTCTTTCATCGACCAACATATTTCTCGAAACGATACCACTCCATTCTTTGCCTATATTGCCTATACGGCCCCCCATGATCCGTATTCCCCAGATTTTGATTATATCAATAGATATCAACCCAATCAAATACCCCTACCAGAAAATTTTTTGGGGGTACACCCTTTCAACATTCACGACCCCTTAGTTAGAGATGAAAACCTCACCGGATGGCCCAGACATCCCGATACCATTCAAATGATATTGGCAGACTACTATGGCCTCATCAGCCAAGTAGATGATGAGGTGGGTAGAATAATTAAATTACTTAAGGAAAAAGGAGTCTATGACAATACCATTATTGTCTATGCAGCTGATAACGGTTTGGCTATCGGCAGCCATGGATTGTTAGGCAAACAAAATTTATATGAGCACAGTATCAAAATTCCTTTGATTATTAAAGGACCTAATGTCCCTTCGGGAAAAGTTTCCAATGCCTTTGCCTATTTATTAGATATGTTTCCCACCTTAGGAGAACTTGCAGGCGTCCAAGCTCCTTCCGATATAGATGGTCAAAGCTTAGTTCCTATCTTGGAAGGAGAAACATCTAATCTTCGAAATGAAATTTTTACAGCTTATCGAAACGTAGGCAGAGCCCTTAGCACCAAGGATTGGAAATTAATAGAATACCCCGGTATTGACCACACGCAATTGTTTGACTTAACCATTGACCCTAATGAAACCAATGATTTATCTACTGACACCCAATGGCAACCAACCATAGATTCCCTAAGATTAGTCATGCAACAATGGCAAAAAAATACGGGAGATACGCTAAATTTAGATGCACAACCATGGATGGATGCTGATTACGATTTCCATTCTCTAAGAAGAAAACCCGATCATTGGCAGCCTCAATATACCCTTGAGAAGTACTTCAATCAGGATTAAATAGACTCTACAAAGCCTACTTGAATATTTTTTTGTTGGGAAATAGAGTCTAAAACGGTCCAGGTCAACCATACTTTGTCTTGAAATACTTCCATGACCGGAAAACCACTCTCCCGACTCGATAACATTGGCGCTACTTTTTCTTCGTATTTCTTATGCCCCTCCATATCGAAAATAGATAGCTGCAGGAAACTTTGCTGCGTAGCAGGAGTAGAAACCAACTGAGATACTACAATATCATCTTCCATCCAAGCTACATCCACTCTTCCTAATGTGCTATCCGTTGTAACCGTAATAGGTTTTGAAAAAGTTTCCCCGTAATCTTTTGAAATCATTAACTGAACTTTACTAACGTTATTGGGAGCGGTAAACCAGGCCACGGCGATTTCACCATTTTGGTTAGCACTAATAGCAGGCCCATTTACAGGACACCCGGCTATTTGCCATCCATCTTGATGCAATATAGAGGGGGAATTCCAAATCCCATTAACCCTTCTGATGATTCCCATATCTCTGATTTCATCAGCTGAGCGATCTCGATAGACCACCAAAACTACCGAATCAACCACCGCTAAATCTGTTTGACAACAATCGCAAACCCGATTATCCAACTCCTTTTCATCTTGAAGAGAACCATCCAAGTGGATTAAAGCAGTTCTTAATGTCATTGCACCTACATGCCCTCCATGATCTCCTGAAACTCCAATCTGATTTTCCTCAGAGATTTTAGTTAATCTCCCGTCTAACCAAACCGCTCTAATGCCATCTTCACCCTCAGGCATAAGGGAAACAAAACCGTGCTCAGCAGCCACTTTATCTTTATGAATAATGAAAGAAGTATCCCAATTTTGGCCATAATCATGAGATAAGGCGACATGAATATCGTAATCATAGGTTCCCTCTGCACTCTTTTTCAACCAATGGGCGGCAACCAAAGATTTATTTTGTGCCATAGCGGGAAAATCTGCCCAATTGACAAACCAATCCTTTCCAGAAGCAATGGTCCCAGATAAATTCCATTGATCCTCATCAAAAGCAGCCCATTTAAGTAAATCATTACCCTCTATATCTGTTTCGATCCATGACAATAACAAACTACTATCCCGATATGTAAAAAAGTTAGGAGTCATCCCTTGGGTAGAAAAAATCTTGGAAACAAATCTATAAGGAGACAATGAGGTAGCAGCATCCTTACAACTAGATATAAAAATTAATAATCCAAGAAGAAGTGAAAAGGTGAGGCGCATAAATAATCTTTTATCAACAAATTAGTATGGTTAGGTATTAATTAGCGGTCGCACTTCTTTGCCAATTAGCTCAATAGCCTGGAGTAATTTATCTTGAGGGAGATCCGCATTGACCATTTGAAAAGTTAATCGGTCTATTCCTCCCAATGCTTCGCTATGTCTGAGAATTTTTTGGGCCACCTCCTTAGGGTTACCCACTAGTAATGCTCCTGTAGGGCCAGTAAGGGCTTCGAAATGATCTCTGGTGATAGTACTCCATCCGCGCTCTCTTCCAATTTTATTGAACGTTTTTTCATAACCTGGCCAATAATCTTCATGAGCCTTTTCAGTAGTTTCCGCTACATAACCCAAGGAATGAATCCCCAATTTGAGAGTTTTAGGATCGTGACCAGCCTGCTCTGCCGACCTCCTGTACAAGTCGATTAATGGCTTGAAACGATGCGTCTCCCCACCAATAATGGCCACCATAAGTGGCAGTCCCAATGTTCCTGCTCGTGCAAAAGACGCTGGAGTTCCTCCAACACCTATCCAAACGGGTATTTTTTCTTGAAAAGGTCTTGGATAAATGTTTTGGTGCTCCAAAGGAGGTCTGAAACGACCCCTCCATGTAATGGTTTCTTTTTCCCTTAACTGAAGCAGAAGGTCTAGTTTTTCAACAAACAAATCATCGTAGTCTCGAAAATCAAATCCAAATAAAGGAAAAGATTCCGTAAAGGACCCTCTTCCAACTACCATTTCTGCTCTTCCTTTGGACAAAAGATCTAGCGTAGAAAACTGCTGAAAAACCCGAACGGGATCAGCAGCGCTAAGCACTGTAACCGCACTGGTTAATTTAATACGATTGGTCCTGGCGGCCGCAGCTGCAAGTATAACAGCAGGGGAGGCATCTAAAAATTCTGCCCTGTGGTGTTCCCCAATTCCAAAGACGTCCAAACCCACCTGATCCGCCAATTCTATTCTATCCAGGAGGTTCTGCATCGATTGAACATTCGATTCACCAATTGATTTCCCGGGCATTTTCTTGGCCCCAGCAAAACTGTCTATACCTAACTCCATTTAAATTTTTGATTATTCCAACAAAAACCAGTGAATAAAGATGAAATATACACTGAAATTATGATCTTTTTAATGTTGACCATAACAACTAATAAAGATATAATTCACTAATAATCAATTTATTAAACATTCCAACCCCCACTTTGGATAACACAAAAATTAAAAAAAAAGGATTGGTATCAACAGACCATAAGAGTAGTATTGTGAAGCGCAAGAAATTATTCCCATAATACACAACCAAATAAAATTTACCCAATAGATGATTAACCTCATCTATTGGTTTATTTATTTTTTGTCTTATTAAATCAAAAAGTACTATGAAAAAAATTGAAGCTATCATTCGCCTATCTCAGTTTGAAAAGATAAGGACAGCATTAGCTGAAATAGGCATTCGTTTTTTTACCATGCATGAAGTTAAGGGGTATGGATTGCAAAAAGGTGAAAAATTAACCTATAGGGGAAGTGTCTACGATGCCGACTATATCCCTAGGCTACAACTAGACATTTTATGCAAGGAAGATAATTTTGAAGAAATCATTGAAGTCATTGTCCAATCAGGTAGAACTGGTGAGGTAGGTGATGGGAAAATAATTGTTTACGACATCCATCACGTTACCCGAATTAGGACCTCAGAAACTGGTGAAAAAGCCATTTAACCCAACCCATTCATTAAAACACAAAATTTAAGATATGAACGATGCACTTTTTACCGCTAATAATACTTGGATGCTAGTAGCTACAGCTATGGTATTCATCATGCATTTGGGTTTTGCTAGTTTAGAAGCTGGTTTTGTCCAAAGCAAAAACACTGTAAATATTCTTTTCAAAAACTCCATGATTATAGGAATAGGGTTACTGACCTATTGTTTAGTAGGGTTTAACTTAATGTATCCGGGAGAAAACGAAGGAGGATTTTTTGGATTTGCTGGATTTGGACTCAGTGTTCCTGAGGGAGCGGCTGCTGCAATAGAATATGCAGATGGAGGTTACACTTATTGGACGGATTTCATCTTCCAGGGGATGTTTGCCGCCACCGCTGCTACTATCGTTTCAGGAGCAGTAGCAGAAAGAATGAAACTCAATGCATTTTTAATATTTGCGACTATTTTTGTAGCTATTGCCTATCCGATTACTGGTATGTGGAAATGGGGAGCTGGTTGGTTAGATGCCGCAGGGTTTTACGATTTTGCAGGTTCTACCCTAGTACATGCTGTAGGAGGATGGGGTGCCCTTGCTGCTATTATCCTTTTAGGCGCCAGAAATGGAAAATATACGGCAAACGGTATCAAACCGATACCGGGTCATAGCATGCCATTTGCTGCATTGGGAGTCTTTTTACTCTGGTTTGGTTGGTTTGGTTTTAATGGGGGATCCGTTCTATCAGCTGACCCCATGCTCGTCTCTTTGGTTTTTGTTACCACTTCCCTTTCAGCAGCAGCAGGAGCAGTAGGAGCGTTTATCACTTCCTACCTCTTATTCAAAACACATGACTTGTCGATGGTGCTCAACGGCATACTAGGAGGATTAGTAGGAATCACAGCTGGAGCTGATTTAATGGGACCTACAGAAGCGATTATTATCGGTTTTATTGCTGGAATTATTATCCCTTTCTCCGTCGTCTTCTTCGACAAAATTAAATTAGATGATCCAGTTGGTGCCACATCTGTTCACCTAGCCTGTGGCTTATGGGGCACCCTTGCTGTGGGAATTTTCGGAGATTTAGCAGGGCTGGGACAGCTTTGGATTCAGTTTTATGGTACCCTTTCTGTAGGTGTCTTTACCTTCATCTTTGCCTTTTTATTGCTCTTTATTTTGAAGAAAACGATTGGAATAAGAGTTTCCTCTGAAGAAGAGGAAAGAGGTCTTGATATATCTGAACACGATATGAAAGCCTATGGCGAACAAAGAGAATTAGAAAGAATCGCAGAATTTTAAAATAAAAGTACCCGGGATTTTGCGGAAGTCCCGGGCACTAATTTCAAAAACTCCAGCCAAGCTGAAATCTCTAAAACCAATTCAAAGATAAAGCAACTGGTAAACTATTTCAAGTCCGTTGTAAACGACTAGGGTAGTCCATGGCTGGGGTGATTTTCAACCTTTAAATCATCTAAAATGAAAAACACCAACCACCTTTTGTTGAATTTACTATTTTTCTGTACCCCTCCATTATTTCTATTTGGACAAAATGCGGAAACTACTGAAGAGGAAATGACCAAACTCCCTTTTGAAATATCAGGTTTCGTAGATGTTTACTTTATGGCTGCTTTCAGTGATATGGCATTCCCAACCAGTTTCACTGAAGAATTCAACTCTTTTTCTATTGGGATGGCCAATGTTGCTATTTCTAAAAACTCTGGAAAAGTAGGATTTCTAGCAGATATTGCTTTAGGGCCAAGGGCCGAGGTAGCAAACGGATTCTCTGGCACTTCTTTATCTGCCATCAAACAATTATATGTAACCTACACACCGAATGATGCCCTCACTTTTACCTTAGGTAATTTTGGCACCCATGTGGGTTATGAAATAATTGATGCACCAGGAAATCTCAATTACAGCACTAGCTATATGTTTTCCAACGGCCCCTTTTACCATACCGGATTAAAAATGGATCTCGCCCTTTCTGATCATTTTGGATTCATGGTAGGTCTATACGACGATACGGATAGCAAAACGGATTTAGTGCCTGGTAAACATATTGGATTACAGCTTTCTTATTCCGATGACATCACTGGAATTTATCTAAACTATATTGCTGGGAGAGATCAGGAAGAAACTGATTTTAACCCTGAAGCCAAAAGCAGTCAATTAGATTTGACCGCTACTTTTCAAGCTTCAGAAAAATTTGGACTGGGGTTGAATGCCACCACCAAAAAAGTGAAAATGATGGGGGTAGCTGATTACCGATGGTCTGGAGTGGCACTTTATGCTAACTTAGCCCTTTCAGAAGGATTTAGTTTAGCAGCAAGAGGAGAGTACATTGAGGATAAAGATGGCCTTGTCATGGATGCCGCCGAGGGAAGTATTTTAGGATTAACCCTATCGGGAAATATTCACTTGGGAAACTTAACCATTATTCCAGAATTTAGAACCGACTCCGGCCCAGAAATGGATAATATCGCTGGCTTTATTCTTGCCGCTGTTTACTCCTTCTAAAAACTGGTTCTGTATAATTTAAGGTGGAAAGCAAACAGGTCTTTCCACTTTATCCATAATTGCATTTTTGCTATTTAAAGTTACATTTCAAGTTTACCGCAAACTGATCTTTACCCAAGAGTAGATTATAAAATATAAGACCAGATTAAAAGCAATCCTCATAAAGATGACTTAAAAATGACTATAGATTAAAACCCATATTGTTTTTTTGTCTTCAAAAAACTATGATAGCATATATCCCTATTGTTACAACTATCCTCGCCATAATATTTTTTAAACACCTTTTCCAACACGCTAGAAGCAAACCGGATGCTAAACATTTATTCTGGTGGACTGTAGGAATAGCTACCTATGGACTGGGTACCTTCACCGAAAGCATTAATGCCCTAGCTGGTTGGCAATTGTGGAACTTCAAACTCTGGTATATCATGGGGGCACTTCTAGGAGGTATCCCACTAGCGCAAGGAAGTGTTTACCTACTACTCCCCAAAAAATTCGGAAATGTAACTTCCACCATTATAGTGGTGACCATCTCCATTGCTGCTGTTTCCGTTTTACTCTCTCCAGTTTCCATACCGACTAATTTTGATCAAAGACTCTCTGGCAATGTCCTTTCTTGGCAGTGGGTCCGATATTTCTCCCCATTTATTAATTTATATGCATTTATCTTTTTATTTGGAGGAGCATTATACTCAGCTTTTCAATATCGAAAAGCCGGAAATCAAAAAAATCGATTTCTCGGAAATATTTTCATTGCTATAGGCGCCCTACTTCCTGGAATAGGGGGATCATTTACCAGATTTGGATATGTCGAAGTCCTTTATGTTACAGAACTACTAGGTCTTTTAGCTATGTATCAAGGATACATAATTATTAAAAATGATCGTTCTCATTCTATATACCAAGTCCAAAATATTTAATGAAAAAGTAACCATTCCAATTATTAGATATCTTTAAACAAAAAACAGTCTAATGATAAAGCACCTTCTCTCCATTTTGATCCTCTCCATGGCGATAGCTACCACCGCATGTGGACAAAATCAAAATCTTAAAAATAAAGTTACTGGTGAATGGTTAATGAAAATTGACCTAACCCAATCCATGGAAGAAGAAATAACAGAGAAAGACGAATTGCTAGAAAAAGCAATCTTGTCAGGTCTTAGCGGTTTCATAGGATCCATACTTGATGCTATCGAAATCAAATTTCGAATCCACAAAGACGGAACCTATAGCGTACTGGTTAAAGATGAAGAAGAGAAAGAAGAAGAAAAAGGAACTTGGACCATTACCCAAGACCAACTGATCAGATTTAATGATTTGACCAACAAAAAATTAAACGTTTCGTCAGACAATCTTTGGAAATATCAAAATGATACCATTTATACCTTAGAAGAGGATGGATCCATCAACCCTAATGTAATCTTGATTAAAATGAACTAATTTTCTTATCAATTTATCAATAATTCAACTACCTTATAAAAAAGCGCTTAATACCTTTTCTTCTGGTATTAAGCGTTTTAATTCTCTAATCTACCTTGTTTATTCGCTAACTGGTACTATTTTATAAATCCTTCCTGGCCGCTCCAAACCAATGTATAAATAACCATCAGGGCTTTGGACAATACTTCTGGTTCGACCCACTCCCTCCAATAGTCGGGTTTCATCACCTAAAGACCCTCCCCTCAAGGGCATAACAGATACAAATCCGTACTTCAAAGAGCCAGATAAAAGGTGGTTTTTCCAGTTGGGATACCGCTCACTAGTCACATAAGCCATGCCACTTGGCCCAATAGAAGGCACCCAGTAATGCTTGGGTTGCTCCATTCCTTCCCGCTCCGTTTCCGTGGTAAATACCGTTCCATTATAATTAATCCCGTAAGAAATAACAGGCCATCCATAATTATTACCCGCAACAATCTCGTTAATTTCATCACCTCCCCTAGGTCCGTGCTCATGAGCCCACATATTACCCGTAGCTGGATCTTTAATCATCCCTTGTGGATTTCGATGCCCATAGGAATAAATAGAAGCAACCGCATCCGGATTCGCAACAAAAGGATTATCTTCCGGAATAGTTCCATCAGACTTGATCCGGTGAACCTTTCCAGGACTTCTGGTCAAATCTTGAGGGTTATCATCTCTTTTTCCTCTATCCCCAACCGTGATGTACAGGTATCCATCGTCGCCAAAAACCAAGCGACTGCCAAAATGGTGATTAGTAGATTCATAAGGAGTAGCCTCAAAAATCTCCACGGCCTCCTCCAATCCATCTTCCGACAATATATATCTACTAACCGCAGTGGTCGTTAATTCAGCATCTTCAGGATGGACCTTAGAATAGGAGACATAGATAAATTGGTTGCTATCAAATGCAGGGTCTAAAACAATATCCAACATGCCACCTTGATTTTTAGAATTGACTTCCGGAACATTCTTTAACTCAACTGCCTCTTGTCCTTCAATTTTAAAAATCTTTCCATTGCGATCAGTAACCAAAAGAGCGCCTGTCGGCAAAAAAGCCATCCCCCAAGGCACTTCCGCAGCTTCAGTAACTAATTCTAAAGTGAAAGTTTGGCCCAAATGACTGTGAATCGTATCGTAGTCAAATTCTTCTTCAAAATCATATTCCCCTACTTGATTGATACCATACTGAATATAGGCTACCAAATTTTCTATCGCCACTGAATCCAACATGGCCGCAAAGGAAGGCATGGCTCCTTCTGCCCTTCCTTCTTTAATAGTAGCCGCAATCTCCTCTGGCGAATTTCCGTGTTTCCATCGCTGATCGGCAAACGCCTGGACCTTTACCCCATGGCAACCTGAACAATTGGCCTCAAATAAATCTTTTCCAGCAGCAACCTCAGGCTCCAAAACCACCTCCATTTTTACCGCAGGTTCACTAACCTCCTCAGCAGTAGGCGTGCAAAACGTGGATACCCACCCCAACGTTATTATTAAAACTACAATTCGCATATCTTATTTAATTTTAGACACAAAATACCACCTTTTGGGCATACCATAACCACTTTTGAAATCAAATTATATGAAACTCGAAAAGTATAGCATTGGCATTGGAGATCGATTTGGACACCAAGGTGAAGCCCAACTGAAGAGTCTGATCAAAGCTCGAGAACATGGAATCCTACTAACCCCAGTATGGAATAAATCCAACCGGGAACATTCCATCATAGGTTCACACCCCATGCATACGTTTGAAGCCTCTAGAGAAGCCGTTCTCAATAGCAACTGGGAAGGCAATTATGGAATCGATGCCGACCATATCGGCCTGGAAACCGTAGATCCTTTTATTCATTATGCTAATTTTTTTACGATTGATGTAGCCGATGCCATCGGCAAAACCCCAGATAAAAAAATAGTCGATCCCTTTTTAAAATTAGCCAGACAATTGCCCTCCACCCTCAAAATACAAGGTCTTCCTCCTGTTTCGGTTAATAATGCCGTTCTCACCAGAATGGCGATTAAATACCTTACCGCCATTGACAAAGCACACCAGATTTATGCTTACATCCACGAACAAAAAGGTGGTCAACCCTTCATTACTGAAATCTCCATGGATGAGGTTACCCTTCCACAACAACCCGTCGATATGGTCTTTATCTTGTTTATGTGCGCCTATTATAATATTCCGATTAATACTATTGCCCCCAAATTCTCAGGAAGATTCAATAAAGGAGTGGACTACCAAGGAGACCTACAACAATTTGCCATAGAATACGAACAACACTTGATGGCGCTTCATTACGGGGTCCAACACCTAGGGTTACCTGAAGACCTCAAACTCAGCATTCACTCCGGATCCGATAAATTTAGTTTGTACCCTATTATCCGAGATCTTTCCCAAAAACACCAAAAAGGGTTCCACCTGAAGACCGCTGGAACGACCTGGCTAGAAGAACTCATCGGACTGGCTGCCTCTGGTCCTAAAGGCACACAAATAGTGCTTTCTATTTATGAAAAAGCATTGGAAAAAATAGATGCACTCTGTGCTCCATATACCTCGGTTATTGATATTCAAAAAGAAAAATTACCGGCTTTAGAAACTGTTCAACAGTGGAAAGGCTCCGACTGGGAACATACTATTAGACACGTACCTGACCATCCTCAATTCAACCCGAATGTCCGGCAATTACTGCATGTTGGCTATAAAATAGCAGCGGATATGGGACCAGCTTATACCGATGCGCTTCAAGAACACCAAGACATTATCGGAGAAAATGTGACAGCCAACCTATGGGAAAGGCATATTCAACCGCTGTTTTTAACTTAATCATGAATGTAATCCCATCTTCCCACGCATTAACGAACCTACTTGTTTTTCTATTGATACCAAAGCAAATAAATGGTATTTCTCCCAAAATTAAACGCCGTGAATCTAACACTCTAAAATAGGACTGAACTATATTCTTTTAGAATAGGTTATAAATCGGTCAACTCTTCTATTCTTACAGAAATACCCGATTCAATACTCTTCCTAGCAGCACCTCTAGTTAAAATTAGAATGGAATACAGCCTATATTCTTTTAGCCTGAGGTTTTAAATCGGTCAAATCTTC
>JBEAPR010000073.1:0-4278 GCA_041164265.1 Bacteroidota bacterium
GTGTTTTTCCTTCCTATTTTGTCAGTTGGAATTCCTCCAAAAATAGCCCCAATAACAGTTCCCCAAAGTGCAGATGCAATGATAACTGTGCCGTGAAAGAGTTTACCCTTTTGCCATAAAGCCTCCAAAGCTTGATCGGCTCCGGATATAACTATAGTATCAAACCCAAAAAGGAATCCTGCCAGAGCAACAGTAATCGACCAATAAAATATTTTCTTATTCATTTGACTTCAATTAAGGCATTTAAATTAGTTATTTTATCTCGGATTATTATTCTCGATAGGGACTTCAAGTAGCTGCAAAACTCTATAGTAAATAGTGAGCAGTTGACAATCAATAGATAGTTTGAGTTTGCTAGCTGCATTTTTCTGATTAACTGCTTCATTTAACTCTAACAAGGTGATTTGACCTTCTTTAAATAAAATCTCTGCATCATGAAAAGATTGTATGGCCCAATCTTCAGTGGAGGTGGCTAAGGTCCTAGCTTTTTTTAGGTTCTGATATTGTGACCAAAGTTGTTCTAATTGAGATTTTTTGACATTAAGGATCCTTTTTTTCTCTAATTGAAGCTTTTGCTCTTTTAGCAGGCCAATTTGTTTTCCTTTTTTACCCATTTGCTGATTCCAAATAGGAATGGAGAAATTAATGGAAAATTGCTGTTGCCATTCCCAATTTTTGGTTAACACTGGAATAGAAGAGCCCGAACCATTCATTCCTAGTAACATATTTATTCCTATTACAGGGCTACTCATAGATATTCTTTCCTGATCCTCTAAAGAAAGTTGGTGTTGCTCTTGCACTAATGGTAAAAGAAAATTGGTTTTTTTAAGCCAGCTCTCTTTATAGGCCTTAATCGAATTAGATAAATCAGGTAGGGTAGGAAGGGTAGCCTCTAATAGCCAGTTTTGATTGTCCACATCTATGAGTAGAGAAATAAATCTTTTTTCGTTTCGAAAATTTTCTATTAAGTTTTGCAACTGTAATTGGTACTGAGTCAAAGCTAATTTTAAATTATTAATGTTAAAAGCACTTCCCCATCCTAATACTTTCAATTCTTGATTCATCTTAAGTAATTGGCTATAATTTTTGATAGCCTCTTCTAGAAGTTGGATTTCTTTCAAGAATACCAAACAGGAGGTATATCTAGTTACCAACTCGTTGAGGATTTCATATTGAGTAGCTAGCATTTCAAGGGATGCTATTTGATTAGAAATGGATTGAAACCGGATATCATAATTTTTTCTGTTAAACTTCAGAACGGGAAGTTGAAGTCCTAAAGAAATTGGGATAAAGGCATATTCGGTGGATAAACCCTTATCAATAAAATTTGGTATATCTAATCTCTGAAGATTAGATTGGATGGATATGGCGCCACCTGTTGGTAAGGGAATATTTGCGATAAATGCACCCTGAGAATAAGCAGATGTTCGATACACAATATCTTCCAATCCGCTCGGAAGTATTATGGGATGTAATGACCTGTTCCAGTTGGGTAAGTTACCTTCTAAAAATAAGGTTGGTTTCCATTTTAAAAATCTAAATTCTCCTTCTTTAAATACCAGCTCATTATCAATTGCCTGCTGTTGAATCAACAGGGAATTTTGTAGCGCTTTTTCAACTAATTGACTAAAATTAAGCGGGGTCTGACCCAAAAGAAAACAAGGGAAAAATCCCATAATTATAATTTTAACCATAACATCCATTTAGGTAGTAAAAAAAGGCTGGTAAAAGTCGAAACGGTCATGCCCCCCAATAAGGAAAGTGCAAAGGGAATTTGCAGCTGATTACCAATAGTTTGATTCCAAAAAACTGGAATAACTGCTAATACAGTAGACAGAGAAGTCAATATAATAGGTAGAAACCGCTCTCTTCCAGCTTTGATGACTGCTTTGTTCAAACTGGTGTTTCCCCTGTATAAATGACGTTGAATACTGTCCATCTTTAGAATGGAATCATTAACTACAATTCCAAGACTGATAATCATACCAGCGAGTGACATCATATTGATACTTGCATTAAATAAGTACAATAGGGTTAGAGATCCCATTATGGAAAATGGTATTTCCAATATGATCAAAAGAGTGAGTTTCCAAGATTGGAAATGCAAAAACAACATAAAAATTAAGACAAAAAGGGTTATTCCACCTATTTTAAGAAAATCTGTTTGTTGTTCATTTTTTAAGTTGGGAAGGCCTCTTATCTCATAGCTCAATGTGGAATCACTTTCTAGAGATTTGATTATCGACGGGTACGTTTGATTAGGAAAAACAAGGTTTGCAACTTCTCCATTGGCATCTGAATATAATCTTTTTGGCCTGGAACTTATTACACGTTCTACTAAAAATGAAAACGGTATAAAATGATGAAATTTATTTTCTACAAATATTTTCGATAGGTTTTGACTTCTTTTTTCAAATTCAATATGGTTGACTTGATCACCAATGGATTTAGTGGGGACAATAATCCTATTGGAGAAGGTTTCAATGATTTCTTTAACTTTCTCCTGATCGGTATTCGTTTTTCGTAATTTCGAGGGGAGCAATAGCAACTGAGTATCAATTAGAGAGGGAGTTATTGGAATATCAATTTCAGGGGGAAGCCTGGTCATATCCTCAGGTCGAATTCTTAACTCGAAAAATTGGTCTTTAAAATTGAAAAGACTATGAATAGGGTTGTCATAAATTTTTTCAATTTCAAATGAATTTTGAATTGCAGAAGTAAATTGAGGTAGAGAAGCAGAATTACAATTAGAAAGACCCAAAATCCATCCAGCGTCTAGGCTTTGAATCCGCCGATCAAATGCCCCTCCTTCAGTATAGTTTAAAAACCAAGTCCGACATTCACTTTTGGCAATCAATTTTTCAAGCCATTTTAAATTCTTATTAGAAAAGTTAGAAAAGGGAAGAAATAATGACATTTCGCCAAATTCTAAAGTAGGAATCAGGTCTTTAGGTAGTTTATTCCAACAAAACATTCCATAACTGACAAGGATAATGGATATAGCTATGGTTAAATAATTTTTTTTCATCCATATTTCGTGAAAATGGATATACCCATTCGTCCATTTTCTGACTAATTTACTCTGGGGAATAGGTTGGAAAAACCAATTAAAAAAAATAGGCATGAAGATTAGTGAAACCAATAATCCAGTTACTAATCCGGTACCTAATATCCAGCCAAAGTATTTTAGCAATTGACCAGAAAGGTTGGGTAGGAAAACCAAAGGAAGAAAAATAATTAGGGTAGTGAGATTTCCAGTCACCAATGCAGGCATAATTTCTTTTATGCTTCTGCCCATTTCTACAAAGTTGTTTTTCTTTTGAATTCGTCTCAGGCCATCTATTACAATTATGGTATTATCAATTACAATTCCGACTGTTATGATCAAAGCGGAAATAGATATTAAATTGATAGAAATATCGAATAAAAGAAAAAATACAATTAAGCAACTGACGGTAATCAAAAGAGAAGCTCCAGCCAATAAAGTAATGGTTAATTTTCTATAGAAGATGAAAACAAGGGTTATTATTAAAATTATTCCAGCTAAAAAATTCGATTGAAGAGTAGTTATACTTTGGTGAACTATGGTAGAATGATTCCTTAAAATTTGAAAATTGTATTCAGGAAGATTTAGTTGGAGTTCGGCAATTCTTTGCTGAATTTCTAAATTAAATTTTTGGTAAGATTGGTGGGGCTGTTTATAAACTGAAAAAAGAACGGCTGGGCGGCCATTCGTCAAAAATGGCCCTCCATCATAATTTATTTTCTCTTTCAGATTAGCTAATAGATGAAGTGGAATAGATTGACTCTTCCAATCAATGGGTAAACTTTTTAAAAGAGATAGGGTATCTGCAACGGTTACATCTATAGTTTGCAGGCCCTCCTGTATTTGAAATTCTAATGGATGGGCGGAGACAGACTTTTGGATGGTTTCAAACAAATGATTTGGTGAAATGTCCAATGCGTCCAAATTTTCATAATGGGGTTGGATAATAATCTGTTTGAGGGTTTGACCCACATTCTCAGTAAAGGAAACCGTATTCAAACTTTCCAGCGCTCTTTTAATTTCCTCTAAATGTTGATATCCCTGACCCTGACCTCGTTTGTTTTGAACAGAAAGTAAAACCACTGCAATATCATTCAATTGAAAGGGATAGACTATGGGCCTTTGCGCAGCATAGGGGAAATTTTCTTGAGCTCTATCTATAATTTCATTGATGGCGTAAACTTTTTTTTCAACCGATTGCCCAAAAAAAAATTCAAGTTGTATAATTCCTT
>JBEAPR010000074.1:0-6160 GCA_041164265.1 Bacteroidota bacterium
CAAGTATTTCACCTCGCACTAACGTGGTATATGTGCCCATCAAACTGCATTTGGTGGCAAAGACAGATGGAACTGGCAGATTATCGGACAAGGAAGCTTTTCGTTCCCTTTGTTTGCTCAATGACGACTTTGTTGGGGCTAATATTCAATTCTATTTGAAAGACGGCACTTTCAATTATATCAATAATACGACCATTTATAATAATCCGACCTTACCTGCTTCCATATTTTTATTGCAGAACGAAAAGGACGCTAGAGCTATCAACATAATAGTTAGTGAGGTAGCTCGTCCAAGTGATACCGAAGACAACAGCATAATTGCGGGATTTTATTCTCCGGGCAACGATTGGGTAGTGATGCGAAAAGATGCTATGAACAAGTGGGCGTTTCCCCACGAACTAGGGCATTTTTTTAGTTTGATGCACACCCACTTAGGATGGGATTCTGAACCTTATGATTCAGAGATTCACGGGGTTCCTGCACCGGCAGTATCGCCAGATGGTTTACCAACTGAAAAAGTTGATAGAAGTAATTGCGAAACTGCAGGAGATAGAATCTGTGATACTCCTGCAGACTATAATGGCATAACAACATTTTCTTGCACTTATGAGGGAGGGGCTTTAGATCCAGACAGTGTGCTTATCGACCCTGATGAACACAATTATATGAGTTATTTCAGCTTTTGCGATCGAGGAGAATATACTTTTTCAGAAGAACAGATTGCAATTATTCAAAAAGATTTAGCCAGTGCCTCCAGAACCAAATTATCTCCTGGAAGTACTCCCTCATTTGCAGAATTATCTGCTGAAGGTGTACAACTTATCCAACCTATTAACAGCAGTTCAGTTCCGTTATCGGAGTCTGTCAAACTTGAATGGGAACCTGTGGATGGAGCGGAATATTATTCCGTTGAAATCGATAGAATTCCCACTTATGTTTTAAACCCTATAGTAATTACCGCTTCGGAACCTTTCGTCGAAATTGACCCCAATTTATTGAGAACGAATACCAATTATTATTGGAGAGTAACACCCTACAATAGGTATTTCTTTTGTGAGGGTTCTAGTCCATCTGGGTCCTTTAAAACATTAAACTCTACTAGCTCTAGAACGCTAGAAATGCTTACCTCCTTTAAGGTCTTTCCATTGCCAATAACAAGCCAGCAATCTATTAGCGTTCAAATACAATCGGTTGAAAGATTCAAAGGCCAGTTGTATCTAACTGATTTGCAGGGTAAAAAAATTGGATCTTCGCAGGTAAGAGAATTTTATCCCGGTGACAATGAGGAAACGTTATCATTTCCAAATTTAGTTTCAGGTTTGTATTTGCTGGTCTTGGAAACCCCCCAAGGAAGAACTTATGCCAAAGTCCCAGTTATAGATTGACTTATTTTCTTTTAACCGTCCAGTGAAAAACCATTTCAGCCACTATAACATCATCTTCATTCTTACCTACAGCAGTCATACTAAGTTCAACTATATCTCCAGATTGTTGCAATTGTTGAACCGCATTGCGAGCCTCACGTCCATCTGAGCAGGTAAAGGTAATCGCAGTGGTAGATTTTTTTATAAAATTTAACTGACAGCCCTTAACTAATATGGAGTAAGGAGCTTTGAAACCTAAAAGATTAACCCATATTAATCCGGTAGAGAGTTCAGCTGCTCCAGCTAATGCAGCAAAATAAATGGACTTAAATGGATTCTTTGTTCGCCTCTTAAAGGGAATGACAATGGAACAGTATTCCTCAGATAATTCCTTTAACTTTAGCCCCCAGAAAAAACAAGTGGGTAATTTAAGCCATAAAAAAAGGTTAAAATAAAAGGGCTTTTTTAGTTTTAAGGCAGCGTTATTATTTTTCATTTTATAAATTTGACACCTTAATATAATCTAAACCAATGAATTTACACGAATATCAAGGAAAAGCCTTGCTCAAAAGTTTTGGAGTGGCCATTCAGGAAGGGATGGTTGCTGCTACAGCCGAAGAGGCACTTGCCGCTTATCAAGAATTAAAAAAGCAAACTAATTCTGATTTTGCAGTGGTAAAAGCACAAATTCATGCTGGAGGCAGAGGAAAAGGAGGTGGAGTAAAGCTGGCAAAAAATGAGGCGGACTTAAAGGAATATTCCAATTCAATCTTGGGAATGATGCTCAAAACGCCTCAGACTCCGGGTGGCATGGAGGGACCGGGCAAATTGGTTCGTAAAATACTTATAGCAGAAGACGCTTATGCCCCTGATTTTGACGCTTGTAAAGAATTTTATGTATCCATTCTTATGGATAGAGAAAGAAAATGTAACGTCATTATATATTCTACTGAAGGGGGAATGGATATTGAAACTGTAGCTGAAGAAACCCCTCATTTGGTGCATAAAGAATATATAGATCCAACCCTTGGATTACTGGGATTCCAAACTAGAAAAATTGCTTTCAATTTAGGATTAAGTGGTCAGGCTTTCAAAGAAATGACCAAATTCATTACTAATCTTTATAAAGCATTTTTGGGAGCTGATGCCAGTCTTTTTGAAATCAATCCGTGCCTAAAAACCGCTGATGATAGAATTGTAGCTGTGGATTGTAAAGTCACTTTGGATGATAATGCCTTGTATAGACATCCCGATTTGGAATCACAAAGAGATATTGATGAAGAAGATCCAACGGAGGTAGAAGCCAAAAGCTATGGTTTGAATTACGTTAACTTAGATGGAAATGTGGGTTGTATGGTTAATGGGGCTGGGTTGGCAATGGCTACCATGGATATTATCAAACTATCTGGTGGAGAACCTGCCAACTTTTTAGATGTAGGAGGAACTGCCGATGCTGCCAGGGTAGAGCAAGCATTTAGAATTATATTAAGAGACCCAGAAGTTAAAGCTATTCTAATTAATATTTTTGGTGGAATAGTCCGATGTGATCGAGTAGCACAGGGAGTGATTGATGCCTACAAAAATATGGGTAATATTGAAGTACCCATCATCGTTAGGCTTCAGGGAACTAATGCCGATATAGCCAAAAAAATGATAGACGAATCAGGCCTAGCTGTGCATTCAGCCATTGCCCTTCAGGAAGCTGCTGATTTGGTTAAAAAAGTGGTATAGTTCTAATTTGATCTAATAGGTCTTTTAGTTCTAAAATACTGGTGAAGGGGTTACTCAAAGTAACCCTTAGCCATTTTTCTCCATTGAGCTCAGTTTGAACCAGATAAAAAGGACCGCTCTCCACTAACTTTTCCCGAACATAAGCATTGATTTCACTTATATTACTAATAGATGTAGGTGGTATAAACCTGAAACAAACAATATTTGTTTGCGGCTCAAGTGCCAATTCAAAGTCGTGCGCCTCGTTAATTAACTCGGCAAAAGCTTTTGCGTTATTCTGAACTTGATCGATGTACGCTTCATAAAGTGGCGTTCCATATTCATTGAGGGCAGCGTAAACCTTAAAACCCATCATAGTCTTAGTGCATTCAAAAGTCCTTTTGGCAAGATTGTACCATTCTTGAGTATCACTATCTTTCCATAGGTATTGAGCCTTTTGAGAAAAAGTTTGATAGGCATTTTTCCCATTTTTATAAAGCAGTGCAGTCGTAATTGCTGGAGTTAATAACATTTTATGAAAATCCATAGTGATAGAATCAGCCGCGTCAATACCAGCTAATAGATGTTTGTGTTTTTTTGAAAAAATGAGGGCTCCTCCATGTGCAGCATCTACGTGAAACCATAAATCATGTTTCTGGGCAAAATCGGCTATAGATTTCAAATCATCAAAACTTCCTGTAGAAGTACTACAAGCGCTTCCCACTACTGCAATTACTTGAATCCCTTTATTTTTGGCTTCTTTATAAGCTAATGGTAATTGATCTACCTTCATTTGAAATTGATCATCCGTTGGAACCTTAATGATTCCGTCAGCACCCCATCCCATCATTCTTACCGCGCGATCCACGCAATAATGTGCTTGTTCGGAAACCAATAACCCTAATTTTTGAGTTTGCCCCTTTTCCCAAATGGGCTCGGTTGATTTTATCGCTCTTGCAGTAAGTAAAGCGGTGAAGTTAGAGAGGGTTCCCCCAGAGGTTAAAACCCCATCAGCTTCATGGCCAAGTTCAAATAAATCAGTCATCGTTTTTACTACACATCTCTCCATTGCGGTACCGAGTGTTCCCATTTCAAATACCCCCATCCCATTATTGACAAAATCACTCACTAATCCTGCCAAAGCAGCTACTGGCAGTGTTGGAGAAATTTGATGCCCCATGTACTTCCTACTGTGCAAGTGTACAGAGTCCTTGATTGTATTTTGAAAAAGTTGCAGGGTATCTCCCCGAAAAGGCATTTTATTCAAAAAGTCAAATAGAAACTCTGGATCGAATTTTTTGTTGGCCGAAATCCCTTCTGGACTATTAGCACTTTCTAAATAATCAGCTAGAAAATCAATTACCTCATGTCCTAATTTTCTAAAAACTGAACCATCAAAACCTTTTTGTAAAATCGAATTGCTCATAGTTATTGTTCCGCTTCAAAAATTCCCACAAATCGCTCTCCCGGTTTGGCATACCCCCTGTACATTCCTTTGCTGTTAAACTCCATAGATATATTTCCAAATTTATCGATGGCTATCAGACCGCCACTACCCCCAGCCTCTACTAATTTTTCCTGTACCACCTTTTGGGTGGCTTCTGCCAATGACATGTTTCCATACTCCATAAGAGCTGAAACATCATGGGCCACGGTATATCTAATAAAAAATTCTCCATGACCAGTACAACTCACGCCGCAGGTTTTATTGTTGGCATAAGTACCTGCCCCAATAATAGGCACATCCCCTACTCTATTAAATCTCTTATTGGTCATTCCTCCAGTTGATGTTCCCGCGACAATATCTCCATGAACATCAAGGGCCACGCAACCTACGGTTCCATATTTTTTATTGTCTCTTGCCAAGGCTTTCAGTAGACTCTGATACCGCTGTTCTGTATAGAAATAAGAGGAGTCCACTAGAGTTAAATCATTGATGGCAGCAAATTCTTCAGCACCTTTCCCAATCAACATGACATGTTCTGATTTTTCCATTATGGCTCTCGCCAAAGAAATTGGATTCTTGACCGTACCTACCCCTCCTACTGCACCTGCATTGAGGTCGTTGCCCAACATTATTGAAGCGTCTAATTCATTTTTACCATCATGGGTAAATACCGCCCCTTTTCCAGCATTGAAAAGTGGATTGTCCTCTAAATAATTAATGGTTTTTTCAACTGCTTCCAAACTACTTCCACCTTGAGCTAGGATTTTTTCCCCTATATCCAAAGCCTCATTCAGAGATTGCCTGTAAATCGCCTCCAGAGAATCGGTCATATTTTCTTTTAAAATAGTACCTGCTCCACCATGGATGACAATAGCGTATTGAGTTGGGCCCTCTCGTCCACTGCCTTTACTGCAATTGGTGACCAAAAATGATAGAAGAATAATTGGAATGTAGAGAATTATAGATTTTTTGAAAGTTACTAATCGAACAAATAAATTCATCTGTCGTTTTTTTTAGGGTTAAAGCTTTGAAAAGAAAATTTTCTCCAATAAAACAATTATGTTGCAATAAAAATATCTAGGATGGCACAATTTTTCAAATATTTTCTAGCAACCGTAATAGGTGTTTTGGTTTCTGTATTTCTTTTACTGTTTATAGGAGGCGGAATTATAGCTTCAATCGCAAGTAGTGCCGAAAAAACACCAGAGGTAAAAGCTAATAGTGTCCTCAAATTAACCTTTGATGAAGCGATACCTGAGTTGACCAATAATGTTCAAATCAATAGCTTTGAACTTGAGCCCGATAAAGTGCTTGGATTGGATGCCATACTTAAAACTTTGAAAAAAGCGCAAAAAGATGAACGGATCAAGGGCATATATCTTGAACTCGATCAAGTCAGCATGGGATTTGCCACTTCCCATCAATTGCATAAAGCGCTAATGGATTTTAGAGAACAGGGTAAATTTATAGTAGGTTACAGCAAGTATTTAAGTCAGGGAGCTTATTACCTGGCTTCGACAGCACAACCTCTTCTACTAAATCCATCAGGCTTGGTTGACCTTAGAGGTCTTTCCACTGAAATTCCATTTTTTAAAAATTTATTGGATAAAGCAGGTGTTCAACTTCAGGTCTATTACGC
>JBEAPR010000075.1:0-43442 GCA_041164265.1 Bacteroidota bacterium
ATCCACGAATAGCTTCTCTATAATCTTCAAAACCATCATTTTTCATCATTCTGATAAAAGCCCCTATCTCGTAAAAAGGTCTCTCTTCAAGAGGTTGATGAGAAAGCCAATGCATAGCCAAGTCCTTATCATAAGCCTCATTATCAAAAGACACTACAGGTCCCCACTCTGTGACTTTTATAATCTCCTCAACAGGTTGTTTACGCCCCTTTACCTCAATTATTTCAACTACCTCTTCCACAGGAACCCATTCTTCATCCAGTAAATAAGCATTTTTGTTTTCATCCTGCCAAGTAATTTCATACCAATCCAAGACATCTTGGCCAACATTGGTCAATCCCCAGGCTGAGTTTTCATTAAAACCAATTACAATTCCAGGTAAACCCGGCAAACTAGCTCCATAGGAATTGATTTCAGGGGTCTGAATTTGAGTTTCCATCCAAATAGCAGGAAGCGTAAGAAATAAGTGTGGGTCATTAGCCAAAATAGGGTAGCCAGATTTCGATTTCTGCCCACTAATTGCCCAGTTATTGCTTCCATTAGCCCTTGGTGGTTGGGTTAAAAAAGCTGTTTGGTCCTCGTATAATTTGTCATTAGAAGGAGCAAAACCAATGGTTTGCGCATCACCTGTTGAATTTGATTGCTCCTCAACATCAAGCAATGCGTAATTTAATGCTGGTTCATTAATAACAGGAATTTGTTTGGGATTCCATTCCGGGAAAAGCTTGGAAAAATTCTCTGCTCCCAAAAAATGGTAACTATTGGTAGCTCTAATATCGTTATGCTGGAAATTTAGGGACTCTACCATAGACATAAAAAATAAAACTGACTTTAGGGGAGTCCATGGAGTGGGCTCATAATCCAACAGTTTAAATTCCAAAGGATATTCAGCTGGATTTAACTGGTCAATATATGCATTAACCCCATTGGTATATGCCTCAATTGCAGACCACTCTTCCCCTGATTTTTTCCATACTTCCATATTGGTTTCTGCCGCTGCGATCATCCTTTTTTTTCGCTGTCCTATGTCTATTGTTAGCGTTCGATCTCCTAAAATTTCCGATAAAGTTCCTCCTGCTGACCTAACAGAAATATCCATTTGCCATAATCTTAGCATCGCCTCAACATATCCCTGAATATAGAATGCTTCATTATTCGTAGCAGCAAAAATATGAGGCACCATTCTTTCATCAAAAATTACTTTGCCCTTGGCCTGAAGACCAGAAAGATCCACTTCTTGGCTTTTGAAAACTCCAACTTTTTCTGCCTGCTGCCAAAATCCTGAAAAAGGATTGATGATTTTGCCGATAGGCGGAATGGTTAACCCAAACAAACTGGGATTGAGTAAAAAGCTGATCCAAATGGCGTTGATGGCAAGACTTATAAATAATTTTATAGCTTTCATGGTTTTAGTACTAGATAGCCTTCAATATAGTGAAAACTCTAATTGGATACACTTATAATCCATCAAATAATATTATCTGGTAAAAACAAATTGGTCTTCACTAGAAAGGGTCTCGTCAAATAGGTAGTTTTCTAAATTAAAAGCTTTCAAATCTTCTACTTTATCGATCCTTTGGGTAATAATAAATTGAGCCATCAAACCTCTGGCCTTTTTGGCATTAAAAGAGATAAAAGTCAACTGACCATTTCTTACTTCTTTAAATTGGAAGTGAATGACCTTACCTTTTAAAGTTTTAAAATCAATGGCCTTAGCATATTCTTGAGACGCCAAATTCAGTACAATTGGATGTTCCATCAACTTTAGTTCTGTTTGCAGTTGATTGGTCAATTTATTACCCCAAAATTTATATAAATTGTTACCTTTTGAATGCGCCAACCCAACTCCCATTTCAAGTCTGTAAGGCATTATTAAATCTAAAGGTCGAAGCAACCCATAAAGACCAGATAAAATTCTCAAATGGTCCTGCGCAAAATTTAAATTCTCCAGATTCCATTGGGATGCATTAAGTCCGGTGTAAACGTCTCCTTTAAATGCCAATACGGATTGTTTGGCGTTGGAAAGATCGAAATCGGGACTAAATTCACGATATCGCTGTACGTTGAGGACAGCAATTTTTTCGCTAATATCCATAAGTGACCTCAATTCCTCTACTTTTTTCTTTTTCATTATGCGAACCAATTGTTTGGTTTCCCTCATAAATTGCGGTTGAGTAAAAGGAATTTCTGTTTTATTTTTTTCGAAATTGAGGGTTTTAGAAGGTGAAAGTAACACAATCATTGGGCTCAGGTTTTTATTAGGCTTTTATCGGGTTTTATAAAATTATTAAGGTTAAATAAATAAAAAACAATTTTTTATTGGTTTATTTGGCGCAAAACCCTATTATTGTTTTATAAACTAAAGTAGTTTTTGTGTTTATTTGTTTGGGTTAGAGACCCTTGTTTGAATCAAGCAAGGGTTTTTTTATTAAAAAAAATAATGCCCTGTTTTCCAAAGAAGACAGGGCATTAGCTATGATCTAAGCAGGATTAGTTTTTACCTTTAAAAGGGTCGTTTCCATTTAAAGGAGCACCTTCTTGTTCCGGTGCTTTTTGGCTTACCGTGCCAGATATGGTTAATACTTTGGAACTTTCATTTCCCCCTGCATCCTTTAGAGATAAGGTTACCGTTTTTTTGAAAGCACCAATTCTATTGGTATCGTACCTTACTTTGATTTCGCCTTTTCCACCTGGAGCAATGGGCTCCTTGGGATAAGTAGGAACTGTACATCCACAGCTTCCTCGGGCACTTGTAATTAATACCACCGATTCGCTAGTATTTGTAAATTCAAAGATTCGGTAAGGATCACTTCCTTTTTCAATTTGTCCGTAATCAACTGTTTCTTTTTCAAAATTTAGAAACTCTGTTACTTTTTCAATTTTTTCTTCTTGTTTCTGATCTAAAGAAATAGATTCCTTAGTATTTTGACCAAAAACTACCAAACCAAAGAACAGAGCCGGAAGAAATAAAATTAATTTTTTCATATCAGGAATTTTTGTTGCAGTTCGTTATTTATTGATTTAAAACCTTAAATATATGGCAACATTTTTACTAATGAAAGTTCAACCAATAAAAACCTGAGTTTGTTGACCGCTTGCTCAAAAAAGTTTACTTTTGCAGTTGTTAACCAAACTTTTGGCATGACAAAAGAAACCCATCTGTTGGAAAGCACTTACAATAAAAATGAACCCTCTCAATGGTTTCCCTCAAAGGAAAAAATACTTCAAGATTTTGAATGTTGCTGTTTGAGTAGAGAAGCTAGTTTGATTGCCAGAAGGGAGGTCCTCACAGGAAAAGCCAAGTTTGGTATTACAGGAGATGGTAAGGAAGTGGCCCAGGTGGCCATAGCTCATTTTATGCAAAATGGAGATTTCAGATCGGGTTACTATAGGGATCAAACTTTAATGTTTGCCACAGGAGTTTCAACAGTTTCCCAATATTTTTCTCAGCTTTATGCTGATCCTGTCAATGATCCATTTTCAAGTGGTAGACAAATGAATGCTCATTTTGCTACACCTTTAATTAACAAAAATGGAGAGTGGCTGGATCATACCCAGCAGTTTAATATTTCTTCAGATATATCTTCAACTGGAGGTCAAATGGCAAGGGCGTTGGGTTTAGCACTTGCCTCCAAGAAATACAGAGAAAAACCGGATTTTAATTTTAGCCAATTTAGTAATAACGGATCTGAAATTTGTTTGTGTACTATTGGAGATGCAAGTACCTCGGAAGGAGTCTTTTGGGAGACCGTCAATGCTGCAGGAGTATTGCAAGTCCCATTAGTGATAGCTGTATGGGATGATGGCTATGGGATTTCCGTTCCCAAGGCCTACCAGACGGTTCAATCCAGTATTTCTCAGGCTGTATCGGGAATGGAAAAAACGAAAGATGCCACCAACGGCATTAGAATTTTTAAAGCAAAGGCCTGGGATTACCTCGGCTTATTAAAAATATTCTCCGAGGGAATTGAATTGGCGAGAAAAGAACATATTCCAGTTTTATTTCATATAGAGGAAGCCACCCAACCCCAAGGTCACTCTACTTCAGGATCTCCTGAGCGCTATAAGAGTAAGAAAAGAATAGAGTGGGAGAAAAATTTTGATTGCATTAAAAAATTTGAAGAATGGATCATCCAAAATGGTATAGCTAGTGAGGAGGAAACTCAAAAAATAAAAGCTAAAGCATTCAAAAGCGCTAAATTATCTAGAGACCAGGCTTGGAAAATGGCTCAAGCACCTCTGCAAATCAAACTTCAAGAATTAAAATCAATCTATACCCGAATAAGTCATGACATTCAAGGTACGAGAGAACTGGCGGTTGAATTAAATCAGTTTAATCCTCCACAGTTAGGCGAAATGACTAGAAATGCAAGGAGAATGCAATTTTTGTTAAAAAATATTGAAATTCCTGAAAAAACAGATTTAAATAGGTGGATTCAGCATACCTATCAAATTGCTGAAAAAGCCTATCATACAAATTTGAACTGCATAGCCCCAAAAGGCAGTATACATATTCCAGTTATTCCACCTACTTTTGAAGAAAGTGCCCCTTTGTTAAATGGATATCAACTGCTTAATAAATTTTTTGATTATCTATTCGAACACCACCCCAATCTTTATGCATTTGGGGAAGATTTAGGATTTATTGGGGATGTCAATCAAGGATTTGCGGGTTTGCAAGCCAAATATGGAGAGGCTCGAATTTTTGATACGGGAATTCGTGAGCAAACTATTGTAGGTCAGGCTATTGGAATGGCTATACGTGGACTAAGACCTATAGCTGAAATTCAGTATCTGGATTACCTTATTTATGCCCTACAACCACTGACGGATGACTTGGCAACGCTCAGATGGAGAAGTAATGGAATCCAACAGGCGCCTGTTATCATCAGAAGCAGAGGGCATCGCCTAGAGGGAATCTGGCACTCAGGATCACCTATGGGTATGATTCTCAACTCCTTAAGAGGAATGTACGTATGTGTTCCCAGAAATATGACACAAGCAGCTGGTATGTACAGCACTTTACTCAAAGGAAATGATCCTGCTTTAGTAATTGAATGTCTAAATGGTTATAGACTAAAAGAAAAATTACCCAATAATTTAGGTACCTATACTGTACCCTTGGGAAGTCCCGAAATATTAAAAAAAGGCCAGGATGTTACCTTGGTGACTTATGGTTCATGTGTTCGAATTGCCCAAGAGGCTGTTAACCTATTAGAAAAATCTAATATTTCAGTAGAACTCATTGATATTCAAACCTTGCTTCCTTTTGATTTAGAAAAAACAATAGTAGACTCTATCAAAAAAACCAACAGAGTAGTCTTCATGGATGAAGATGTGCCTGGTGGGGCTACCGCATTCATGCTTAAGGAAGTACTTGAATCACAGGGAGGCTATGAGTATTTAGACGCTGCCCCAGTTACCATTACTGCAAAAGAACATAGGCCCCCTTACGGTTCCGATGGGGATTATTTTTCCAAACCCAATACTGAAGATGTGTATGAACGCATTTACGAAATGATGTCGGAATCCAATTTTGAAAAATTTCCAATTTAATTTTTAGACCTCTTGAAAACTACCTTTTTACAGCAATCGCTGGAATTGCCTCTGCGACAGATTGAACAGACGCTATTCCTAATTGAAAGCGGAGCGACCACTCCTTTTATCGCTAGATACAGGAAAGAACAAACCGGTGGGCTCGATGAAGTTCAAATCAACGATATTCTTAAACTTGCCAAGCAATTTGATGAATTAGAAAAAAGAAAGGAAAGCATTCTTAAGTCCATAGCTGAGCAAGGCCAACTAACTCCTAAATTAGAAGCTGCTATTAAGGATTGCACAGCATCCACCCTACTGGAAGATTTATATTTACCTTTTAAAAGAAAAAAAACAACTCGAGCAGGAGTAGCTAGAGCCGCCGGGTTAGAACCACTGGCAGAATGGATTCAAATTCAAGGGCCAGATCATCCACACCACAAAGCAACAAGTTTTTTAAATGATAAAATAACTAGTGTTGAAGAAGCCATCCAAGGCGCAACTGATATTATTGCGGAAAATATAAGTGAAGACACACAAATTAGAGAAAAACTACGCCGCCTATTTCAGAAGGAGGCTAAGGTGCGATCTAAGTTGGTCAAAGGAAAAGAAGAGGAAGGTTCCAAATACAGAGATTATTTTGATTTCGAAGAAAGTTTAAGGGATTGCCCTTCCCATAGAATTTTAGCACTTAGAAGAGCAGAAAATGAGGGAATTATTAGACTTTCTATACTTCCAGAAGCGGAAAGTGCACTTTTCCTTATTGAAAAAAAATGGGTAAAGGGTTCTAATTTGAACAGCAATATTGTAAAAAATGCGGCTAAAGACGCTTACCAGAGACTTATTGAACCTTCAATTGAAACAGAAGTGCGAAAAAGCTCCAAAGAAAAAGCAGATTTAGAAGCAATTAAGGTCTTTACCGAAAACCTTAAACAACTACTTTTATCGTCGCCTCTTGGACAAAAGGTTATTTTGGCCATCGACCCAGGTTTTCGAACCGGATGTAAAGTTGTGGTAATCGATCAAAATGGAAATCTGGTTGATAAAGTTACTATCTTCCCGCATCCTCCGCAGAATAATACAGCAGAGGCAGAACAAGTCATTGTGAACCTAAAGAGGAAATACAAAGTTGAAGCTATTGCCGTAGGTAACGGGACTGCAGGCAGAGAGACAGAAATATTTCTTAAACAAATCAAATTTGAAAATACCCCTCAAATCTTTATGGTTAATGAAAGTGGCGCATCTATATACTCCGCTTCAGAAATTGCAAGGGAAGAACTTCCTAAAGAGGATATTACTGTACGGGGCGCCGTTTCAATTGGAAGGAGATTGATGGATCCTTTGGCGGAATTAATCAAGATTGACCCTAAATCTATTGGAGTAGGCCAATATCAGCATGATGTCAATCAGCGAATACTAAAAGAGGAATTAGACCAAGTCGTAAGTATTTGTGTCAATTTAGTCGGAGTTAATCTAAATACTGCAGGAAAACATTTATTACAATATGTTTCTGGATTAGGTCCTACTCTAGCAGAAAATATAGTTAACTATCGAAAGGAAAATGGAAGCTTCCAAGCTATTAAAGAACTGTTAAAGGTTTCTCGAATGGGAGCTAAAGTATTTGAACAATGCGCAGGATTCCTAAGGATAAGGGATGGTGAAAATCCTCTAGATAATACAGGTGTCCATCCTGAGCGATATCAATTGGTGGAAAAAATGGCTTTCGACCTAGGAACTTCTGTAAAGAGTATCATCTCAAATCCCGTTAAAGTAAAAGAACTCAATCTAAAAAACTATCTCTCTGAAGAGGTCGGTATCCCGACACTAAAGGACATCTTAAAAGAGTTAGAAAAGCCAGGTTTAGATCCACGGGGACAAGCTAGGCAGTTTTCGTTCACTTCAGGTATCTTTTCATTTGAGGACCTTAAGGAAG
The DNA here is from genome assembly GCA_041164265.1 of Bacteroidota bacterium. Lineage (GTDB taxonomy): Bacteria > Bacteroidota > Bacteroidia > Chitinophagales > Saprospiraceae > CALAZP01. The sequence continues at coordinate 7,469 of JBEAPR010000075.1, forward strand.
GAATGGTGGTCAATGGCTTGGTCAACAACATAACCAATTTTGGTGCTTTTGTCGATATAGGAATTAAAGAGAGTGGCTTGATTCACATATCAAATATGGCTAATAGATTTATTAAAAACCCAAATGAGGTAGTCAAACTAGACCAAGAGGTGGTGGTAAAAATCATTGAAATCGATAGGAGCAGACACCGAATTCAGTTGTCTTTAAAAGATGTCGAATAAGCATTTTTTATTCTAATACAATCACTAAATCATCTTGTTCGACAAGTACTCCTTCCTTGAGCACAATTTTTTTAACAACACCTTCTTTAGGGGCTGTTATAGTACTTTCCATTTTCATAGCTTCGATAATGAATAAAGGTGCATTGGTAGAAACCTTATCTCCTACTTGTACCAGGATTTTAGACAAACTCCCTTGTAGTGGAACACCAATTTGATTTGCTCCCTCCGCTTTTTGATGACTGACGACTGCTACTGAGGCATTTCGATCTTTAACTGGAATAGTTCTGTATTGTCCATTTAAAGAAAAAGCCACCATTCTAATTCCCTGTTCATCAGGAGGCGTTTTGTTAAGATACTTAATCAAGACGTTTTTACCCTCATCTAATTTAACCATTACTTCCTCGTTGGATTTCATGCCGTAAAAAAACAATCGTGTAGGTAATTTGGAAACTTCTCCAAATATGTTCATATGGGCATTAAAGTCTTGGTAAACCTTGGGATATAATAAATAAGAAAGTAAATCTCTTTCTTTTAGTTTCATGCCAAATTTCTCATTAAAGTCCCTAAGGGCTTTTTTAAAATCTATTGGAGTTAAATGAGCATTGGGTTTGTCGGTATAAGGTTTCTCATCTTTTAAAATTATTTTCTGGATTTTTTCAGGGAATCCTCCCTTCATTTGTCCTAAATCTCCTCTCATAAGCGCCTTTACACTATCTGGAAAAGATAGTTGACTTCCTTTTTCCATGACATCCGCTTCGGATAAGCTATTAGCAGTCATAAACAAGGCCATATCGCCAACTACTTTAGAAGAGGGAGTGACCTTAATGATATTTCCAAACAGTCTATTAGCAATAGCATAATTTTTTTTAACCAAATCAAACTTATCTTCTAAACCTAGAGCTCTTGCCTGTGGCCTTAAATTAGAATATTGTCCCCCTGGAATTTCATGTTCATATACGTCTGCACTTCCTGCTCGAAGTTCTGTTTCAAAGGGATAATACAGTGATCTTACACCTTCCCAATAATTAGATATTTGAGTCATCACCTCTTCATCCACAGGTCTTTCTCTTTCATGGCCTTTCATCATTGCTGCCACTGCGTTCCAGTTTGGTTGAGAAGTCAAACCTGACATGGCACTAATTGCACAATCTACTATATCCACTCCCGCATCAATTGCCCTTAAATAGGATGCTGCTTGAATAGATGCGGTATCATGGGTATGTAAATGAATTGGAATATCAATTGATTTTTTCAAATTGGTAACCAAAGTCTCCGCTGCTAATGGCTTCAATAAACCCGCCATATCTTTAATGGCTATAATATGCGCGCCTTCATCTTCGAGCGCTCTTGCTAAATCTAAATAATACTGTAAGTTAAATTTAGTTTTAGTAGCATCCGTTAAATCTCCGGAATAACAAATACTAGCCTCTGCTATAGCATCGGTTTCATTTCGAACAGTTCTAATACTCGTTTTCATAGCTTCCAGCCAATTCAACGAATCAAATATTCTAAAAATATCAATACCGGTTTCAGCTGCATTGACTATAAATCGCTCTACCAAATTATCGGGATAAGCGGTGTAACCAACTGCATTTGAACCCCTTAACAGCATTTGAAAAAGAACATTGGGAATCCGTTCCCTAAGTTGTGCCAATCTATCCCATGGACATTCTTTCAAAAATCTCATGGCCACATCAAAAGTAGCCCCTCCCCAAACTTCCATAGAAAATAAAAAAGGAGCGCATGATTGAGCGTAAGTATCCGCAATTTTTACCATATCTAAAGTCCTCATTCGAGTGGCCAACAAGGACTGGTGGCCATCCCTAAAAGTGGTATCCGTGTATAGAATGGGCTTTTCATTTTTTATCCAATCGATGAATCCTTCCCTACCTAATTTTTGCTTAATATCTCTGGTGCCCTCTGGAATAGATTTTAAATCTTGAATAGTAGGAACCGTTACAGGTAAAAAATTAGCATTCGGATTGATTTCTTTAACATCCGGATTGCTATTGACAATCACATCAGCCAAATAACGCAACATCTTAGTAGCTCGATCTCTCCATATGGGTGGTGCTAAAAGTTGTTGATTTTCATTAATGAATTTAACAGTGGCGAGACCAGCGACAAACTTAGGTTCTCGAAGGAGATTGAGTAAAAAACTAGTATTGGTATTGACGCCCCGAATCCTAAACTCCCGCAATGCTCTGTGCATGCGTTGAGTAGCCTCTGGTAAATTACGCCCCCATGCTGTTACTTTTACCAATAAACTGTCAAAAAAAGGAGAAATTCTCGCTCCGGGATACGCACTTCCCGCATCTAATCTAATGCCCATACCTGAAGCAGAACGGTACTCTATTAATGTCCCATAATCGGGTTTAAAATCTTCAGATGGTTTCTCTGTGGTAATTCTGCACTGAACTGCACAACCACTAAAAGTAATATCTTCTTGATTCCCAAGTCTCAACTCCTCATGTCCTAAGTGATATCCCATGCAAATTAAAAATTGAGCCCTGACCAAATCAATTCCCGTAATCTCTTCTGTAACTGTATGTTCGACCTGAATTCTAGGGTTGACCTCAATAAAATAAACCGATTCATCCTCATCTACTAAAAATTCCGCAGTACCTGCATGACTATACCCCACTTTATTGGCTAATCTCAAAGCATAATCATACAATTTGTCTTTAGTTTCTTGTTTTAAAGTCAAACAAGGGGCAATTTCAACTACTTTTTGGAACCTTCTCTGAACGGAACAATCTCTTTCAAACAGGTGAACAATATTACCATAGCAATCCCCTAGTAACTGAATCTCGATATGTTTAGGGTTTTCGATAAACTTTTCAATGAAAACTGTTCCATCTCCAAATGCAGTCTTTGCTTCTCCTGAAGCCTCCTGCAATTCAGCCAAAAGCTCCGAGGAAGATCTAACCACTCGCATTCCTCTGCCTCCCCCACCTGCGGCTGCTTTAATAATTAAAGGGAAACCAATTCTATTAGCCTGAACTAAAGCACTCTCAAAATCACTACCTTCTATCATTATATCTTCGATAATAGGCACCTCCACCTCTCTTGCTAGTTGCTTGGCAGCAACCTTATCCCCCAATCTTTCCATAACTTCAGCTGAAGGACCTACAAATGCAATTCCCTCCTCTTTACACCGCCTTGCAAAGTGAACATTCTCAGAAAGAAAGCCATAGCCTGGGTGAATAGCATCCACTCGTTTTTCCTTTGCCAATTGTATAATCTCCTCAATATTTAAGTAAGGCTTGAGTGGATCTTGATCCTCCCCAATTTGGTAAGCTTCATCAGCTTTATATCGATGCTGAGAATAGCGGTCTTCATAAGTATATACCGCAACAGTTCTTAAATTTAATTCCGATGCCGCTCTGAAAATTCGAATGGCAATCTCTCCTCTATTGGCAACTAAAATCCTTTTGAAAGGCTGAATGACTGGGTGTATTTCCATTATGTTTATTCGTTTCAAGTAAATATAATAGAAATGAAATTTCTATGAGAGTAAGTATTGAATATCTTTTTCAGATAACACTTCACCTCCGTCCAGTTCAATGATATCAGCTGCTAATTGACTTTTTTTCTTTTGTAAATTCATAATTTTCTCCTCAATACTTCCTGAGGTAATGAATTTAATCGCCATTACCTTTCGAACCTGCCCAATTCTATGTGCCCTAGCAATAGCTTGATCTTCGATAAAAGGGTTCCACCATGGATCTAGAATAAATACGTAATCTGCTGCTGTCAAATTTAATCCTGTTCCTCCTGCCTTAATTGAAATTAAAAAAGCTTGAATATTGGGCTCTTTTTCAAAGGCTTTTACTGCCTTTTCCCTTTCATGTCCATTGGTGTCTCCACTAATCCAACTGTATTTCTGATTATGATCCTCAAAATAAGCTTTGAAAAGTTCTAAATGCTTTACAAAAGAACTGAAAAACAAAACTTTGTGTCCACTTCTTCTAATAACTTCCCAATGCTCAATAATATCTTGAAATTTACCACTTAGTTTACCATACTCCTTATCCACCATCACTGGGTGATTAACCAATTGCCTTAATTTGGTCAAAGTTTTGATGACTTGTAATTTATATGAACCCTTTTTTCCTGAAAAATTATCCAAAAGCAGATTTCTTGCAGCAGATTTTTCCCTTTCATACATTTGCTTTTGTTCATGGGTCATTTGAGCATAAAATACACTAGTACTCAGCGGAGGAAGATCAGTTGCAACCTGTTCTTTTGTCCTTCTGAGTAAGTAGGGTTTGACCAAGGTCTTTAGCCTATCCCTCTTTTCCTCATCTCCAAATTTCTCAATAGGATTCAAAAATTCCTTTTTGAAAAAAGAAAAAGACCCTAATAAATTAGGGTTGATAAATTGCATTTGTGACCATAAATCCGATAGGGAGTTTTCAATCGGAGTACCACTTAAGGAAAGTTTATATTTGGAATTAAATCTATTCAAACTTTTGAAAACTTTACTCTCTCTATTTTTTATTTGCTGGCTTTCATCCAAAATAATATACTCGAAATCTATTTCTTCCAAGAGGTCGGCATCCCTAAGGGCGGTTTGATAAGTAGTCAAAATAATATCATATCGACTTAGAATTCGAATATCTTTTTGTCTTTTGCTGCCTGTATGTACATAAACCGACAATGAAGGAGCAAATTTTATAACTTCTGCTCGCCAATTAAATACTAAAGAAGCAGGAAGTACAATTAAACAACCCAAAGGGGTGAAGATTCCATTTTGGTCTATATTATTGAATAAATCCAGTTGGTTTAACGCCTTTTTTTCTTCTGTTTGAATAGCCTTATTTTCTTTAACATAGAGCAATAGGGCTATAGTCTGTAATGTTTTACCCAACCCCATATCATCTGCTAGACACCCCCCTAAAGAATGATTATACAAGTGAATCAGCCATTTGACACCATCAAGCTGGTATGGTCTTAAATTTGCCTGAAGATGTTCTGAAGGAGAAAAATCTATTTCTTTATAATTGGAAGAAGGTAATTCATCACTCTGCAGTCCCAGTTCTTCTAAAAGGGTAAATTGGTTTTTTTCAAGCTTCAAATCACCATCCTTTTCTGATGCAAATTGGGCGAGTGCTTTAAACCTGCTGAACCACTCCTCTGGTATCAAAAATAAACTACCATCTTCCAAATGGTAATACCGATCTCCAGAACGGATATTGCGCATCAAATTTTTAAATGGAAATTCAAATAGACCCACCTTGACCCATCCATGAATATCAAACCAATCTTTTTCGGTATTTGATTTTAATTGTATTATCGGCTTTTCCAATCTGATGGTTTGATGATCCATTTCAGGAGCAATAACCTCAAAACCCTTTAAAATCCATTCCTCTTTTCTCTCGCTTAGCCATTCAATTACATCCATTTTTTCACTCAGTTCCGGTCGAAGGACAAAATAATTTTCCCAGACTATTAAATCAGGGTGATCTAAAATGAATTGAATCATCCTTTTTTCCTGTATTATATTTCTTTCTATTTTGGCGATACTGAATTCATCCTGATGAAACTTAAGAAAGGTTTTCCGCAGTTTAGTGTCACTCCACATAAAACTAGCGTGTTGATAAACCATTTTAACGGATAAAATCCATTTTTTTGTAAAAAGGTGTTGAATGGGGGTAATTTGACAACCTTTGAGTTGATCTATAGGTTCAAAATCGAATCCCTCAGCCTCAATATCAGCTTTTTCTACAATTTTTACGATAAACTGTTTGAAATATGATGCAACACTTTCAGCTGGAATAATTACTACATCTTTTTCTTGAAAAGGCTTAACCAAGTTGGCATTAATAGATTCCAATTGGAAAAGAGTCTCATTGACAACTATCCAACCTGGCAAATTGGCAATGGGTATGACTTCTTTTTCCTTAATTGCCCAGGTCTCCTCCTCCGTGCCCAATCTTAATTTATATTCAACATTAGATTCATTTTTCCGAAAGAACAAGTAAGGTTTGAGGATTTCATTAGCTATTTTAAGTTGAAAATCTTTGGCTAACACTCTTCTATTTAGGCCTAAAAACAACATAAAATTTCCTTTCACCAATTTGGGTAAAAGTTCACCCATACATTTATCTACAGCTGAAGTGACTTTTTTCCAAACCACCCTATCGGAAGCAAAATCAATTAGCGTTGCATTCTTTTTCTTTTTAGTATCTAAATTTTTGAGCAATTGATTGGGATCCAGTTGCTCAATCAGATTAAAAATAGCTATTAAATCCTGAGTGAGATCAATATCAAAAGCGGAAATGGTATGGGAAAAAGCTTTCTGGCGAACGTGCATAGGAAGGCCATTTTCATCTTTTGAAATGATGAATGCCTCGGGCAAATAAAACTTTTTTTCGTATAAATAGAAATTGAAAACTAACTCATTACACTCGATTTCCTCAGGCCTCATTTATTTTTTTAAATTTTAGACAAAAGGTAAAGTTAAAGAAATCAGATCTTACCTATTGGCAAAAATTTTGTGAAATTTTTTCAACAAGTACCTCCGCATGCCCCTTTAGGGATTCAAAGGACCAGCCAGCTATATGCGGGGATAAGACGGTTTTTTCTGATTGGATTAAATAATCAAGGGGGGCGGGATTGCCCATGGATTTAAGTGCAGAGAAAGAGCCGTCTTCGTATTCTAACACATCTAAGGCTGCACCCAAAATTTTTCCGGAGGACAATCCTTCCACGAGATGTTCAGTGCATACTACACTTCCTCGTGCGGCATTAATCACATAAATAGATTTATGAAAAGATTCCAAAAAATTTCGATTTATGAAGTAGTGATTCGAAGGTAGGTAAGGAATATGAATAGCAAGTATATCGGTTTCCCGAAAAAAGGTATTCAAATCCACTCGACTAGCATATTTATCACCGTAATTCTTTAAGTACTTATCATAGGTGATACAATTAGTCTCTAATCCGGTTAATTTACGAGCTAACGATTTCCCCATATTACCATATCCAAGAATACCTACCGTCTTACCTTTAAGCTCGGTACCTCTATTACCTTCACGAATCCATTTACCAGATCGCACTTGACGATCGGCCCTGCCCAAATGATTCATCAGCATCAAGATAAGACCTAAGGTATGTTCTCCTACTGTATCGGCACTTCCCTCAGGAGAAGTTAGTACTTTAATATGATTATCATGTGCGTATGAAAGATCGATATGTTCTGTTCCTACTCCTGACCGGGCGATAAATTGAAGATGGGGACACTCTATTAAGAAGTTTTTGTCCAACTGAAACCTACTGCGCCCAACTAATCCGAATGCGTCCCTTAAATCCATTTTCATAAAATCGAAAGTGCTCTTGGAATGATCTTTACATTCAAAGCCTAGATTTGCAAGTAGCTCTGGCATGATGGGATGAGTATCATCGTAAAAAATAACAGTTCTCTTCGGCATAATTAAAATTAGAAACCTTCTGAACCGGGAATCGCTATTACTTCATCACTAAATCTAGACTTTTCCGGAAATTGACCCGATTCTAAAAAGGGTACCAACAAATGAGTTATTTTTTCGAATTCAATTAAAAAGCCATCATGCCCATATCTACTATCAATAATATGAAAAGAGGCTTCTGGAATAAAAGCTGCAATAGTATTTTGTTCACTCAAGGGAAATAGAATATCTGTTCTTATACCTATAACTACTGTTTTTGCTTTTATTTTGGAAAGTGCTATTTCGAGTCCACCCCTACCTCTTCCTAGGTTATGACTATCCATGGCTTTGCTCAATACCAAGTAAGAATATGGATTGAACCGCTTACTTAATTTTTGACCTTGATAATTCTGATATGATGCGGCTTTAAATTGGTCAATTTTATCTTCTGTTTCGTTTTGCGTGTGAGAAAAGGTATGATAATTTCGGTAAGAAAGCATTCCAATAGCTCTAGCAGCTTCGAGTCCTTTAGATAAAACTTCTGGATCATTAGAAATCATGCCTGTTTGAATCGCCATACGTTGGGCTTCATTAAAAGCAATACCCCATGGGGAATGTACTGCATTAGTAGCCAATAAAGCCAATTTTTTGATGAGGGAGGGTTGCAAATAGGCCCATTCAAGCATTTGCTGCCCTCCCATAGATCCGCCGATTGCTAATTGAATGGCTTCAATTCCCAAATATTTTCTCAAAAGATCATGTACCATTGCCATATCCCTAATGGTGATGAGAGGGAAATTGGCACCATAAATTTCACCTGTTAAAGGATTGATAGAACCCGGACCGGTGGTCCCGTAGCAACTTCCTAACATATTGGCACACACAATGAACCATTTACTAGAATCTAATAGTTGATTGGGACCAAATAGGCCCTTCCACCAAATATCCGCTTCGGCATTACCTGTTAATGCATGTCCAATCCAAATCACATTATCTCTGGTGGCATTGAGATGCCCATAGGTTTGGTATGCTATTTCTAAGCTAGGCAAAACAGTGCCGGATTCCAGAAGAAGTGTTTCCTTTAGGGATAAAATATGGGTCATTAAACTGTGAATTATGATTTATTGGGCAAGTTTTGCAAATGCTTGCTCAAAATCATTTATAATATCGTCAATGTGTTCAATTCCTACAGATACTCTAAGCAAGTTGGGAAGCACCCCTGCTGCAATCTGTTCTGATTCTGATAGCTGTTGATGAGTAGTTGCTGAAGGTTGAATAATTAAAGTCTTAGCATCTCCCACATTTGCCAAATGAGATATGAGCAACAAATTATTCGTCATTTCAGTGGCTCGGGCTCTATCTCCTTTAAGTGTAAAAGACAATACTCCACCAAAACCATTCTTTAAGTATTTTTGAGCTAAATGGTGCTTTGGATGACTTTTTAATCCAGGATAAAAAACCTGCTCTACTTCTGGGTGCTGTTCCAACCATTCCGCCAAAGCAAGGGCATTTTCCGTCGTTCTTTGAACCCTTAATGATAGCGTTTCAAGTCCTTGAAGCAACAAAAAAGAATTAAAAGGACTTAATGCAGGGCCGAAATCTCTTAACCCTTCTACCCTGGCACGAATAATAAAAGCGATATTTCCAAAAGGGCCATCCGAGCCAAAAACCTCCCAGAATTTTAATCCATGATAGCCCTCACTTGGCTCTGTAAATTGAGGAAATTTACCATTCCCCCAATTATAATTTCCACCGTCGACAATGACCCCGCCAATAGAAGTTCCATGACCACCAATCCATTTAGTTGCTGACTCTACCACTATATTCGCTCCATGTTCAATTGGTCGGCACAGAAACCCCCCTGCACCAAAAGTATTATCTACCACCAAAGGAATGTCGTGCTTTCTTGCAATTTGAGCTAATCCTCCAAAATCAGGAACATTGAATCTAGGATTAGAAATAGTCTCACAGTAAATAGCCTTAGTATTTTGATCTATTAGCGCTTCAAAACTATCAGGAGTATCGTCTTTAGTAAATCTTACCTCTATACCCAACCTTTTAAAAGCAACTTTGAATTGATTATACGTTCCCCCATATAAATTGGAGCTAGAGACAAAATTATCTCCCGCCTCCAGGATGTTATTTAAGGCGATAAACTGTGCTGCCTGTCCAGAACTTACTGCTAGAGCAGCTACCCCTCCTTCCAAAGCAGCAACCCTTTTTTCAAAGGCGTCTGAGGTTGGATTCATTATTCTGGTATAAATATTACCAAATTCCTTTAAGGCAAATAAATTAGCGCCATGTTCCGCATCTTTAAAAGTGTATGAAGTGGTTTGATATATTGGTACCGCTCTAGATCGAGTAGTACTTTCTACTTCCTCTTGACCTGCATGTAGTTGCAGGGTTTCGAATTTCCAGTTTTTATTAGACATTTTTTATGAATTTATGGTTATTAAAATAGAGTCAACCTCGCCGGCTGATCGACCCAATTTCACTAGTGCCAAATACTAACAACAGAATTTAGAATTAACTATTTTCAGTTGTACAATAAGCGATAAAAAACCTTTAGAAAAATCTTTTTGCATAGTCCAGATTTTATAGTTCCAAAAAATCTTCCAAAATGGAAGTTTGGTGGGAATTGGCACCTTTCGAAATTATCGCGGTTGCCAGGGTTTCACAGAGCCCAATCTCTCAACCCTTCTTTATAAAATCACGTCTCTAGGAGAAATGATATTCAAATATATATAACTATTAGCTTTTTATTCAAATTAAAATCCTTTTTTTTGATAAAATTTTAATCAAATGAAAATAAAACTTACTAGAATCAATAGTGCTGTTAAGTTTAAAGCCACTAATAGTCAACAAAATGAAATTATTTTAGACGGCTCACCTAAAATTGGTGGTATCAATGAGGGTATGCGCCCAATGGAGACTCTATTATCTTCATTAGCTGGCTGCAGTGCTATGGATATTGTCAGTTTATTAAATAAAATGCGTCAACCTTTAGAAGGATTAGAAATTGACGTGGAAGGAACCAGAGACGAGAAAAATATTCCAGCTGTTTTTACCCACATCCATTTAAAATTTACTCTGACTGGAAATTTAAATGAAAATAAAGTTAAAAAAGCCATTGGAATGAGCGTAGATCAATATTGTTCAGTGGCAAGGATGATTGAAAACAAAGCTTCAATAGAATGGTCATATTTAATTCTACCAAAAGGATAATGCTAACTAAAAAATGAAAAACCAACCTAAATTTGAGACAAAAGCCATCAGATCAGGGGCAAAGCAAAGTGAGTTTAGAGAACACTCTACACCTATTTTCCCCACTTCCAGTTTTACATTTCCCAATGCCCAATTAATGGAAGCTACTTTTGATGGACGGGAAAATGGAATTATTTATTCAAGATATTCGAATCCTAATACAGATGGGCTCATTGCTAAGATGTGTGAACTGGAAAATGCTGAAGAAGGAATAGCAACAGCCTCAGGAATGGCGGCAGTTTTTGCGAGCTGTGCGCCCTTATTGAAAAATGGAGATCATTTGATAGCCTCAAAAGCATTATTTGGCTCAACATTTCAAATAATTACTGCTATACTTCCCCAATGGGGAATAACTTATACTTTCGTAGATCCACAAGCCACTCGTGAAACCTGGCAGCAGGCAATACAAACTAATACCAAAATGATTATGGTGGAGACACCTTCTAATCCAGGTTTAGCCATAATGGATTTAAGAATGTTAAGTCAACTCGCCAAGAAAAATAATATTATACTAAATGTTGACAATTGTTTTGCAACACCATATTTGCAAAAGCCCTTGGATTTGGGCGCTGATATTGTAGTTCACTCAGCAACTAAATGGTTGGATGGACAAGGCAGAGTCTTAGGGGGACTGGTTTTGTCAGATTCAAAAACCATGGAAAAAATTAAATTTTTCTCGAAACATACAGGTCCTGCCATGTCGCCTTTCAATGCTTGGATTCTAGAAAAAAGCATAGAAACACTTGCTGTTAGAATGGAGAAACATTGTCAAAATGCCAGCCACCTTGCTGATTATTTGACTACACTCCCCGGAATTCTAAGGGTTCTATATCCTTTTCAAAGCAACCATCCACAACATGAATTAGCTAAAAATCAAATGAAATTAGGAGGGGGAATTATTGCATTTGAAGTCGAGGGAGGAAAGAAAAAAGCTATGGAATTTATAAATCAAACTCGGCTTTGCTCTATCAGCGCCAATCTAGGAGATACAAGAACCATAATTACCCATCCAGCTTCTACCACTCATTCTAAATTAACTGAAGAGGAACGTTTAGCAGTGGGGATTACGCCTAGTTTGATTAGGATTTCAGTAGGACTAGAACATATTGAAGACATAAAAAGTGACCTTTCAAGCGCAGCAAGTATAATATAATTAAATTTTTATATTATATTTGAATTAAATTATACAAATAACTGCACTGCCTTATGGAAAAAACCTACCATTTCAAATTTAGTTCTGGATCCGTTCAGTTTGAAGTTCAATCTGATGACAAAGATTTTATCGATTCTAAAATCAAGGAATTTGTTCAATTAAGTACGGGTAAATTCAATAACGATGAAAGTCAAAAGTTAATTCCCGCTTCGAAACCATCTCCTTTTAAAAATGAAGTTTTTATTGATTCCAAAAATAAAGAGGAGAAAATAGCAGCTAAGCCAAAGAAAATTGTTAAGAAGAGGGGGCCAAAGGTTGCCGAAATCGTTGAGTTTGAAGAAGAATTGGAAGCTATTAAGGTGGCTAATGCAATTAGGGAATCTCCATACTCTCCTAAAGTAAAAGAGAACATACTCACTGGACGTAATCAACTAAACAGAATCCTATTATCTTTTTATTTTATACTTGAAGTATATGGTGAAAGAGGGGTACCCTCCACCTTTATTGCAGATATAACCCATCACCTAGGTAATGAAATCAATAAAACCAACATTTCAACACAGCTAAAAAAGCACAAGGAAATGTTCTCAACCAGTGATGTTCCAGGCAAAGGTAAAACTGTAAAATATCAATTGTCCAATGCTGGACTGATGAGGGTTCAAGAATTGATGAGAGGGGATATTTAACCCCTTTCTAGTCAATTCTTATTGAAGGCAGATCTAGCAGCCCAATACAACCAAAAGGTTACCAATCCTACGATTAAAAGACCAGGACTGCTGCCTATGGGTTCTTCAAAAATGGCCATAAAATTAGAAGTCCCATATATTGCTACTGGTATTGCTAAGAATATTCCAATGAGGGCCTCTCCAGTAATTAGGCCAGATGCAAACAATAATCCGTCTTTTTCACTCTGATGATTCTTTGCTTGATACTCTGTTTGAGGCATCTTATCCTTTCTATTTTGACTATATTTTTTAACCAACCAAGAAACTATTCCCCCTAACATAATGGCACTATCTAATTCAAACGGTAGATACAAACCCACGGCAACTGCCAAAACTGGAACTGAAAAATCACTTCCCCTTTTTTTAAGCCATTGATCTAATACAATTATGGCTACCCCTATTCCCATTCCAATATAAACCATAGTCCAAGGTAAATCTCCAGAAAATACCCCTCTAGCAACACTTTCCATTAAGGTTGCTTGGGGTGCGGCTAAAGCATCTGGTTGAGCCTCGGTAGCTGGACCAAACCCATAAGCAGTATTGAGCAAATCAAGCACTAATGGGAGTGCCAAAGCAGCAGATACCACCCCTATCATTTGCATAATTTGTTGCTTTTGAGGAGTTGCTCCTAAAAGGTTTCCAGCTTTCAAATCTTGCATATTATCCCCTGCAATTGCGGCAGCACAACATACCACCGCACCAATTAGAATGGCTGCAGCAGGTCCCTTTTCCGCCCCAGATCCCAATAAAGCCAATAAAATAAGTGAAGATGTCAGTATGGTAGCAATGGTAACACCAGATATTGGATTATTAGAACTCCCTACTAATCCCGCCATATATCCAGCCACTGCAGAAAATAAAAATCCCGCAACAATCATGAGCAAAGCCATAAGTATAGATATTTCCGCATCCAATATTTCTCTGTAATAAATTATAAATACTGGAACTACCATTACACCTATCCCCATAATTACTATGGACATTGGGGTATCTTTTTCAGTTCGAATGGCCTCTTCACTAGATTTTTTCTTCAATGCTTGTATACCTCCCTGTATGGCATAAACTATAGAACCCCTCATGCTTATTAGTGCCCAGATTCCACCGACTACCATAGCACCAACACCCAAATACCTAATCTGAGAACTCCAAATATCACCACCTATAGAATGGACGTTTTCAATCGTTACATCATTTACGTAAATATAAATGGGTATACCTATCCACCAACTAATTACACCCCCAGCAAAAACCAAGATGGCTATTCTAATCCCTACAATATAACCCACTGCTATTAGTGCAGGGGATAAATTCATTCCTATATATCCGTAAATTTTTTGAGAACTTATGGAAGCTACCTCAGCAACACTATTCCAAATTTTCAAACCTGCTTCCCCAAATTTAACGAGCGCTCCAGTTAAGCCTCCAATAATCAAATACTTAATGGACCCTCCTCCCTTTTCTCCAGTTTTTAAAACTTCAGCAGTCGCAACCCCTTCGGGAAATTTTAATTTTTGCTGTACAATTAAAGCACTTCTCAATGGAATAGTAAAAAGAACACCTAGAACCCCTCCACATAAAGCTATCAATACGGTTTCCAAATAATTAAAACTAGTCCAATACCCCATTAATACCAGTGCAGGAAAGGTAAAAATAACACCAGCAGCCAATGACTCTCCAGCTGAAGCAGCGGTTTGTACAATATTATTTTCGAGTATGTTATAATTCCTAAACAATCGAAGTATCGCCATAGAAAGTACAGCAGCTGGGATACTAGCTGAAACAGTAAGACCAGCAAATAAACCAAGGTATGCATTTGCAGAAGCTAATACAACAGAAAGTAAGGCTCCCAACACAATAGCCTTCGCTGTAGTTTCAGGTAATGTGGTTCCAGAACTTATATAAGGTAACTCACTATTCTTGTTTTCCATAATTTATTTCATTATTAGATTAATTCTTTTGAGTTGCTTTAAATTAATTAAATTACTGACAGAAAAAAATTTTTAAATGTAACCTTAATTCAAAATGAAAAAATTAGCCTATTTGACCGTCCTAATGCTATGGGGAGGAATTTTCTCATTCGCACAGGAAAATGTGGATCAATCAGCATTAGAAGCTATTAAAAAACATGGCTTGGAACATAGTCAAGTTATGGAGATTGCAGGGTGGATGACGGATGTATATGGTCCACGTTTAACTGGATCCCCTATGTTAGATAAAGCCACTGATTGGGCCGTAAAAACTTTAACAGATTGGGGCATGGAAAATGTTTCTCTTCACCAATGGGGTCCATTTGGAAGAGGATGGACATTGAATCGCTTTGAAATGCATGCAACTTCACCTAATTATTTTCCAATTATTGGTTATCCAAAAGCATGGTCTAGTGGCGTTGAAAATGCAAAGGGAGAAGTCATTTTTCTTCAAGCTGCTGATGAGGAGGATTTAAAAAAATATGAAGGCCAGTTAACTGGTAAGTTTGTTTTGATCGACACTATAAGAAATACTGAAGAATGGTTCGATCCTCCAGCTAAAAGGCATGATGATGCCAGCCTTTTAAATCTGGCTAATGCACCAGCCCCTACTCCAAGACCTGGAAGTGGACGTTTTAATCAAGGAAGATTTTCATTTAATAGAATACTTTGGGATTTCATAGAATCCGAAAAACCCTTAGCTGTTTTAGATAGAAGCTATAAAGGAGATTTGGGCACCGTATTCGTTTCAGGAGCTCGATCAGGTAGCACTAACGTAAGAGAAAACGGGGCTTATGTAGTTCCCCAGGTAACCTTGGCAGTTGAACATTACAATCGCATATTTAGAATGCTCAACAAAGGACTTCCAGTGGAATTGACAATGGATTTACAAGTTTCCTATTCTAATGAAGATGGCATGGAGCATAATATAATAGCCGAAATCCCAGGTACTGATTTAAAAGAAGAAGTAGTCATGTTTGGAGCTCATTTTGATTCTTGGCATACTGGAACTGGAGCTACAGATAATGGAGCGGGATCTAGTGTGATGATGGAAGCTGCCAGAATTCTTTTAAAAACCATTGAAGAAACGGGAGTACAACCCAGAAGAACCCTCAGATTAGCTTTATGGACGGGTGAAGAACAAGGATTGTATGGTTCAAGGGCTTATGTAGCCGATAATTTTGCTAATGTAGAAGGAAGAACAGTCCAATCTTTAAAACCCGAACAAGAAAATATTTCAGCGTATTATAACTTAGATAACGGTACTGGTAAAATTAGAGGGGTATACCTCCAAGGGAATACCCAAGTAGGCACCGTTTTTAGACCTTGGTTAGACTCCTTTAAAGATATGGGAGCAACTACCTTATCATTAAGTAATACTGGAGGGACAGATCACCTTGCATTTGATGCTGCTGGAATTCCAGGATTCCAATTTATCCAGGATCCAATGGCTTATTCTACTAGAACTCACCACAGTAATATGGATAATTTAGATCATTTAGTAGGGGAAGATTTGATGCAAGCAGCCACTATTATTGCTTCATTCGTCTGGCATACAGCTCAACGAGATGAAAAATTACCAAGAAAACCAATAGACGTTAACGTTGAATAGAAAAAAGGCCTTCTGATTGAATGATTTCAGAAGGCCTTTTTTTTTAATTTCCATATAGCGCTTTCCCAGCATTTTCATATTTATCACCAGGCAACCAAAAAGGTCTAGTACTCCTATTTGCGATATTCCGCGCTGCCTTTTCAAAAGCCTTGCAATATAGATATAGATAGTCAAAATCAACACTATCCGCTTCATCCGTGACTTGATGGTAATATTTTCTGATTTCTTCATCAAAGGCCTCAAAACCTGGGCTTAATGTTATTGCTGGAACACCGAGTCTAGCAAAGGAAACGTTATCAGACCGGTCAAATAACCCTTGCTCCTCAGAAGGATTGGGGATAATAGTTAACCCAGCACTTGCAGCACCTTCTTTTAATTCCTCATCAGTTCCTGTTCTTCCAAATCCAATCATTGAAATAGTAGTAATATCATTATATCCAGCACCATCAGTATTGAGATTGAATACAGTTTGATCTAAAGGTACTAAAGGATTATCCGCGTAATATTGACTACCGAGTAATCCAATTTCCTCTCCAGTGACTGCTAAAATTATTACTGACCTCTTAGGAGGGCTGATGGCAAAAGAATGAGCTGCTGCCATCAAAGCTATAGTTCCCATGCCATTATCTCTTGCACCATTAAATATACTATCCTCCTCTGTAAAGGCACCACCACCATTTTTCCCCATACCAACATGGTCGTAATGCGCTGTTAATAGCATATACTCTTCCTTCAATTCAGGATCTGAACCTTCTATTATTCCAATTACATTAAATGTTTCTAATTTTTCGGCATACGTACCAGAAGATTGAAGAATAGCATTCGATTCAAATTGGTCCAACTGAATAGGTTCCTTTTCCTTAAGCCAACCATAAATTAAATTTTGCTCCGCATCCGTTGTTTCCTCTCCGTCTGAAAAAGAAATGCTTGGTCTTCCAAAATACCTTTTAAAAAAAGGCCAAGGAAATTGCATCCTGTAAAGCTCAATTAAACCAACTGCACCTCTTTCAGCAGCTAGCTTCTTCTTCCAACCCATTGCTCTAAATATTTGATTGGGATCCTGAACATCAGGTGGTCCCGGTAAGACTAAAACAATTTTACCAGATACGTCCAATCCTTCATAATCATTGTGGGTGCCCTCTTCATTAATCCAACCATGACCCGCAAATACAATAGGAGCTTCCAATTCTCCTTCCTTTCCACTTAGGATAATGAAATCCTCCCCAAAATCATAGGAGATGTCGCCAATAGTGAAAGAAGCTTCCATAGGTGGAACTTTTTCTTCTAAAGGTACCATCTGCTTATATTCAGGAGCATCTACTGGAGCTATCAATCCCAAGCCCTCAAAAAAAGTAGCAATAAATTCCCCAGCTATTTGATTTCCAGCAGAACCTGTTCTTCTACCTTGAAGGGCATCAGATGCCAAAAAACGAAGGTTGGCCTCCAATTGAACCTTGGAAGGAATGGCTGAATTTTGAGCATTTAACAAAAACGTGCCACACATCAAACAAAGAATAAAAAGGTTTCTCATAGATTATAATTGTGATTTATTGATAATTTCTTCAAGATTAGGGGGAGTATATCTAATTGACTTCAGGGTTTTACGATCTCCTTCCCGATATACCATCCATTTGCCGTTCACTTTCTCATAATAGGCCTTGGTCTGACGTTCTTTCGAATAATATTCAACGGTGGCAATAGCATCTTCTTCAGAATCACAAGCCTTACTCATATTACTCCTTTGGACTTCGTCAAATAAATTTTTAAAAAGGTCTCCCAAACCAAACTCCAAAACTGCTCCGGAAAGAACATACTGAAGATCACATAAAGCATCTGCTATTCCTACTAAGTCTCTCTCTTCTACAGCCTCTTTTAGTTCCTCTAATTCCTCTTTTAATAAGGAAATCCGCAATGCACAACGTTTTGAATCTGGAATAGTTGGTTTCGTCAAAACCGGATGTTGAAAGAGGTGATGAAAAGCAGCCACTTGGTTCAACGGATCGATTTTTTCCATTTTTTGCTTAAATATAAAAATTAAATTATTTCTTATACTTTTGCAAATCCGATTCCGGTCGGCTATGGTTTAATCCTTAAATAAACTGTGCGTTGACTAACACTTATTTCGACCTAATCGATCAAACTTTTTATTTTCCTCAAGAGGGTTTCGATATTGAAAATAAAAGTTTGGTATTTAATGGGGTTCCCCTTAAGTATCTAATTGAAAAATATGGTACACCCCTCAAATTAACCTACCTACCTAAGATAGGCAGCCAAATCAAAAAGGCTAGAAACCTCTTCACAAGAGCCATGAATTCTCAAGGGTATAGAGGCCAATATTATTATTGTTATTGTACCAAAAGCTCTCATTTCAGCTATGTAATTAACGAGGTACTGAAGCACGATGTGCATTTGGAGACTTCCTCCGCTTTTGATATCGATTTAGTAAGAAAACTATACCGGTCTAAAAGAATCACTAAAAAAACTATTATTGTTTGTAACGGGCTAAAAAACGAGACTTATTTAACAAAAATCACCTCCCTAATTAATGATGGATTTGAGAACGTTATCCCTGTACTGGATAATATGTTTGAAATCGATTATTATAATGAACATGTAAAGGGGACTTGCAATATAGGGATTAGAGTAGCAACTGAAGAAGAACCAAACTTTGAATTTTACACCTCGAGACTGGGAATTAGAAACTCAAAAGTAACAGAATTTTACAAAGAAAAAATTGCTAATAACCCCAAGTTTAAGCTAAAAATGCTCCATTTTTTTGTTGATACTGGTATTAAAGATTCTTTATACTATTGGGGAGAACTTAAGAAAGCAATCAAAAAATATTGCGAAATCAAAAAATTATCAAAGGACCTCCAAGCTATCAATATTGGTGGGGGAATGCCGATTAGAAATTCTCTTGGATTTGAATTCGATTACAAATATATGGTTAAGGAAATTGTAGCTAATATACTGTCTGCATGTGAAGAAGATGAAGTGCCAGAACCAGATATTTTTACAGAATTTGGTAAATACACGGTAGGTGAAAGTGGAGCTACGATATTTTCCGTTTTAGCACAAAAGCAACAGAACGATGCAGAAACATGGTATATGATTGATAATTCCCTAATGACTACCTTACCAGATACTTGGGGAATTGGGGAGCGATTTATCTTGCTGCCGATTAATAAATGGCATAACGAATACCGAAGGGTTAATATAGGAGGCTTAAGCTGCGATAACTCCGATTACTATAACTCAGAGGTTCACGAAAGTCAAGTATACCTACCTTCTTATGATTCACAGGATGAAGAACCTTTGTATTTGGGCTTTTTTCATACCGGAGCCTACCAAGATTCTATTGCAGGGTATGGGGGAATCAAGCATTGCTTAATTCCTTCTCCAAAACACATTCTCATCTACAAGGATTCAAAGGGAAACCTAGTAGATAAACTGTATCAAGAGGAACAATCCTCAGAGGATATGCTGAAGATTTTAGGTTATTAAACCCATTTGACCAAGGGTAAATCTTGTCTGTGGGCCAATAGAGAATGTTGAGGATATACCCTAAACCCATATTCTAGAACACCAGCATATTCAGGTATATACTTGCAAGTAAAAATGGCCGTTCCATTACCTTCCTCTTTTAGTTGCATAGGATGAGCGGTTTTCAATTCCAATTTATGCTCGTCTATTCTCTTGAAAAGAACTACTTCCAAACCAATTGACTGGGCATCAATACCATTTAAATAAATTTCTAGAGTGGCATCAAACGGCTCTCCTAATACCAATGATTCATTTTCTGTATCCATCAGTCTAATATCTGTCCGTCTCAACCCTTCCCATTTTGCCTGAATATCCTTTTTCCATTGAATAAAATGTTCAAAATTATTTTCCTGATTAAATAAAGCTTGATCATTCGTTTTTAATGGTTGATAAAAATATTCGAAATAATCGTCCATCATTCTTTTCATAGTAAAGTGTGGGGCAACATCCGCAATGATATGCTTCACATAACTGATCCACTTTACCGGCACTCCCTTCTCATTTTTATCAAAATAAGTAGGCACAATTTCTGTTTCGAAAATATTATATAGATTTTCAGCATCTAGCTGATCTTGTAAAGTTTGATCTTTATAGGTTCGTTCTAATTGCAAGGCCCATCCAGCATCAGAACGGTAACCCTCAGCCCACCACCCATCTAATACACTGAAATTGACCACCCCATTGAGAGCTGCTTTCATTCCACTAGTACCAGAAGCTTCTAATGGCCTTGTTGGGGTGTTTAGCCAAATATCAACCCCTTGAACCAAATATTTAGCCAATTCCATATTATAACCTTCTAAGAAAATTATCTTGCCAAGAAATTCAGGTCTTCTGGACACCTCCATAATATGCTTAATCAATGCTTGGCCACCTTTATCTGCAGGGTGCGCTTTTCCGGAAAACAAAAATAATACGGGCCTTTCGGAATGATTAACCAAATGAGATAATCGATCTAAATCAGAAAATAATAAATGCGCACGCTTGTAAGTAGCAAATCTTCTCGCAAATCCTACTATCAATGCATTTGGTTGAATTTGTTTAATAGTCTTAAAAATAGCCGATGGATGCTCACCTCTCTTTAGTAAATCTTCCTTTAACTTTTCTTCAATCTTGGCTAAAAGTCTTTTCTTTAGGCCGGTCCTAATCTCATATAGTTGTTCATCACCTACCTCCATAATCTTTTGCCATCGTTCTGAATTAGATTGGTCCTCAAGAAAATCCTTGCCAAAGTGATTTCGGTATAAAGCATCTAAAGGTTCAGCAATCCAAGTTGGATAATGTACGCTGTTGGTCACATGGCCTATATGAACTTCTTCTGCGATATATCCAGGATACAGTACTTCAAACATTTCACGGGAAACCTGTCCATGGAGTTTACTCACCCCATTGACCTGCTTAGAAAGCCTAATAGCTAAATGACTCATTGAAAAATCTTCTTCCAAATTATCTGGTAGAATTTTTCCTAAAGCCATAAATTGGTCCATACTTAAATCTAATTCTACAATATAATTTTTGAAATACTCAAATATTAGGTCGGTAGAAAAATGATCGTGGCCCGCTGGAACTGGCGTGTGGGTAGTAAATAAAGAGGAGGCTCTCACTTTTTCAAGGCCAGTTGTAAAATCAAACTTTTCCCGCTGCATTAAAGATCTAATTCGCTCTAAACCCATAAAAGCTGCATGTCCTTCATTACAATGGTAAATATCAGATTCAATTCCCATTGCATTTAACGCTTTTATACCTCCTATACCTAACAAAATTTCCTGCTTCAATCGGTGTTCGTTATCACCTCCATATAATTGATGGGTTAAAGTTCGGTCTTCCCAGGCATTTTCGTCAATATCCGCATCTAGTAAAAACAAATTAATCCTTCCCACTTTAAGAACCCAAATTTTAGCAAATACAGTTCGATTTTGCAATTGAACACTGATCTTCACCCATTCTCCTTGTTCATCTCTTGCTGGAGTTAAGGGTAATTCGGTAAATTTTTGAGGCGGATAATCACTGATTTGATCCCCATGAAGAGAAATTTGTTGCTGAAAATATCCATATCTATAGAGCAAACCTATTGCATTCATATCAATAGCCTCATCACTGGCTTCTTTCAAGAAATCACCCGCCAAAACACCCAACCCACCTGAATACAACCTCAGTGATATATGCAACCCATATTCCATACTGAAATAGGTGACTGAAGGTTTTGATTGATTAAAAGGAACCTCCATATAAGCCTGAAACCTTCGATACACTTGTCTAACTTGCTCAACAAAAACATTATTATTACTTAAGGCTTTAGTTTGAAAAGAATTAAGCATCCTTAATACAGTCAAAGGATTATAGTTGGCAGCTTCCCATTTTTCGGGCCATATAGATCTAAAAAGTTCAGTAGCCTCTGCATCCCAACTCCACCAAAGGTTATGACCCATTACCTCCAAAGGTTGAAGATTATCCGGCAGTTTGGTTTCAATAAAAAGTTTTTTTAGGTTAAATACTTCTCTACTTTGGCTAATTTCACCTATCATATTTATTGGATTTAGAGCCCCAAAATACGATACTTTCAGCATTTTGTTTGCCACCTAGTCGGTTATAATATTTTATACCCTTGACTATATATTGTACTTTGCAAAAAAAAAATTAAACAAACGACTAACTTTTTAAATCATCTGGCGGTTTTATAGAAGATGCTCAAGTACGCAATTATATTCTCATTCCTTTTTTTTATCCTTGAAAATGCACGAGGGCAAGAGGAATATATTCCTGAAATTATACCCCTCAATGGAACTGAAATTTGCAGTGGCTATGATCTCCCGCGTAATTCTGCTCGAATTGGCATGTTTACTCCTGTCCCATCTTATGCCCAAAGAGAAAATATTTATGCCGTATATACTTGGACGGCGGAACATCCTAAAGGCAATAAAACTTGGAATACATCCAGTAAAATAAGGCAGATTCCACTACCTTGGGAAGGATCTTATTTGATTAAAGTAAAAGTGGAATTTATACACAAAGATTTTCCGGCACCATTTGCTGGAGCAACTTCTAATAGTTTGAAGATTTCAGCAAAAAATTGCAGTCCTAGTATTAGAATTCCTTCGGAAAAAGAAACTTCTTTCTGATTTTTTACCCTCCTCACTTGTTGAAATCCCTTCTTCAAATCAATCCCATCAAACTGTAATCGACAATTCACATTTCTCGCCAAACGATAAAGCTTTTTTTCAATAGCATCCTTTAATACCGTTTTTTGTAAGGTCAACTTAGCTACAATATTCTCGTATTGAGCCAACTACTTTTCCAAATCCTTCGTTTGCTAGAGCTGATTAATATCCATTCCCGAATATTTGCTCTTTTTTGTCTTGCTAATTTTTTAACTATTTACCCTTTTTAGTGTAGCCATTTTATAAAAGATTACAGAGCCAAGTACTTTGGTAAATGGATCTAAACTTAAGACCTTAAAGTGACACTACAACTAAATAATAGTGGTTAGAGTCTTCTGAAAATAATACCATAGTAATTCTTTAGGAAAACCCTAGTTTATATCGGGAGGATATAACTCATATACTTGAACACAATATTGCTTTCCTTTTAAGGTGCCTTCATAAGAAAAAACAGCTATTTCGAACCCTTCCTTTTCAAGCAGATCCATAAATTCAACTGCTATTATTCTGCCAGGCTCACTAAGGAAAATTTTGCCGCCAGGCTTAATTAATTTTTTAAAAGTAATTGGTAAAACGGAGAAGTACCTCCGCTCGTATGCAATATCAGAAGCCAAAATAAAATCAACTTTTAAGTCTGAGGGTGGATTTCTCCAATCTAATTCAATAAATGGAGGAAGTTGATTCACATTCAATTGCCAATTGCTTTTAGAAAAATCAAGAGCTTCTTGGGTATAATCAGACAAAATTGGCCTTCCTTCCAATTTTTCTACCACCATGGAGGGTATTCCAATGCCACAGCCTAGTTCCAAAGTCGTTTGACCACTAATGATCGTTCCCAATGAAAATAAATGTCTTCCAAGACCAATGGCTGAAGGCCATAATTCAAGCCAATAGGGAATCCTCTCATCTAATACATCTGGATGGTCATCACCTTTTGCAAGTAGTAAATCCAAAAAAGATAAAGGCTCTTCATATTGCAGAATAGAGAATTGGAAATTTTCAATCGATATATTTTCAATTATTGTTTTCACCCCATAAAAATATTTTTTTTTAACCCCTTCTTCTAATTTTGTGAATGAAGAAAATGAAACCCATGAATTTTGATTTTAAAGATATTACTTATTGTTTACCCTCGGATAAAATTGCAATTCACCCCTTAGCTAATAGAGCTGATGCCCAATTATTACACTATAGAGAAAATCAACTTTCTATTTCTAATTTTCATCAATTGGATAAAGTAATTTCTAATGATTCAGCTATGTATATTAATAATACACGGGTAATTTATGCTCGCTTGTATTTCAAAACAACAACTGGGGCTACCATCGAAATTCTTTGTTTAGAACCTTATGAACCCTTAGACTATCAATTAAATTTTAGTAATGGAAAACAGGTTAAATGGAAGGCATTCGTTGGCAATAATAAACGCTGGAAATCTGATTTTCTCCAAATGGGAGTTGTTATTGAAAACGAAGAAATTCAGCTGAAAGTTAGAAAAATAATGCCCATGGAGGATGCTTGGTTAATTGCATTTGATTGGGATAATGATGCCATTTCCTTTGGTTCCATTCTAGAAAATGTAGGTCGGGTTCCCCTCCCTCCTTACCTTAACCGAGAATCTGATGAATCCGATAAAATAAGATACCAGACTGTTTTTGCCAAGGAAAAAGGCTCTGTAGCTGCCCCTACTGCTGGATTACATCTTACCGAGGAAGTCCTAGAGCGAATTCAAAAAAAACAAATTCCTATCTGCCAGCTTACCTTACATGTGGGAGCGGGGACTTTCAAACCTATAAAAAACAACGACATTAATCAACATCAAATGCATGAAGAATATTTTAATATCCCATTAAGTACGCTTCAAAATTTGAAAACACATTTATTCCAACAAAGAAATATAGTGGCGGTAGGAACTACTGCTTTAAGGACCTTAGAATCTCTTTACTGGTTAGGACTTCAACTCACAAACCCTAATTATTCTTTTAATCAATGGACACCATATCAAGTCCCTACAAGTGAATTACCCGATGCCCTAACAATAATTGAATCTATCATAGAGTACTGCAAAGCCCAAAAATTAGAATATTTTGAAGCTAGAACTCCCCTTTTAATTGTTCCTGGGTATTTATTTAAAATAGTTACTGGGTTAGTGACTAATTTTCATCAACCCCAAAGCACCCTACTGCTTTTAGTAGCTGCATTTATAGGAGAAGATTGGAAAAGAATATATGATTATGCTTTAAAGAACAATTTTAGATTTTTGAGTTTTGGCGATGGTAGTTATTTGGAGAGGGATTAATCGATCATAGTTTTTATAACATTTAATGTTTGCCTCCACGCTTCTGTTTGGGGAACCACCATTTCAAAATGGCCAGATTGGGGGATAATCAAATGTTGAATTTCTGGATGTGCATCACTTAAAATATTGACATGATCTACAGTTACAATTGGATCCAATTCTCCAGAAATCAATACTATAGGCATCTCTGAATTAACTCGATAAAGGTCAACGGGAGAACCCATTTGATAAAGATGAGGTAATTCCTCAGGGCTTCCACCCATAAGACGCCCTACCCCTCTCCCACAGGATTGATTGGTGGGATCAAAATAATTTTCCAAATCAACAATACCCGCCAAACTTACAATACCATTAATTTGAGTATTTAATGGTGTTATAGCATAATTATCAGAGAGATTATTAGGAAATAGCGATGCCCAGAGAGCTAAATGCCCTCCTGCAGAATGTCCTAACAGTATAATTTTGTTAAGATCTAAAGGGTAATCTGAAGAAAGAGATGACAGTACATTAATAGCTTTTCTTACATCGTTAAATGTATTTGGCCATCCTCCTTCTGGATGATCAGCTGATCGATATTCTATATTGTATGTAGCATACCCTTCACTTGTCAACGCAGTAGCATAACCCCTCATAAAGTCAGCATTAGCTACTGCGGAGAGCCAACAACCCCCATGAAGGATGACTACCACAGGGAATCTGTCTAGCGAATTAGTTTTCGGAATTCTTAATTCTGCAAAGTTGAAAGCGTCATCACCATATTGAATGGTGGTATCGGATTCAATAAAATCTAAACCAGTTACTTCCTTCATAGTCATTAAATCTTGGGCCTGCGCCATAAGTATTGGACTTTGAAAAGTAAGGGTAAAGGTCATTATGATATAGAAACTGAATAAAATTTGATTTTTGACAAAAATTCCCATAATTTTGTTCTGTTATAAATATTTGGTTGAATATCAGGCTTTTTCTTCTTTATCCCTTCGATTTTAGTAAGTTAAATTCCCTTTTTTTCTTCTCGAATTTTTTACCCTTTTGGGAATTTTTTATTTATTAAATTTTTTTTAGATGAACATTTTTGTTGCAAAATTAAATTACGCTACTGAAAGCGATGATTTAAAATCTGCTTTTGAAGCTTATGGAACGGTTAGTTCTGCCAAAGTTATTATGGACAAATTTACAGGTAAATCCAGAGGATTTGGATTTGTTGAGATGGATGACGATTCCGAGGCCATGGCAGCCATTCAAGATTTGAATGATTCAGAATTAGACGGTCGCACTATTGTTGTTAAAAAAGCTGAACCTAGAGAGGATAGGGGAAGAGATAACAACAGATGGTAGGTTAGTAACCTATTGGTTCGAATAGATAGCACCTATGGATTTTTTTACTTCTAAAATCCATAGGTACGGTTTGATGTGTAATTTCTTTTCCTTTATAATTTCCATCCCATTCATATTTCATTTTGAAATTTCGATTATTGCTAGAAAAAATTAGTTTCCCTCCGGGATTCAATAAGGAAAGGCACTGTTGGATAATTATAGTATGGTCTCTTTGCACATCGAAAATCCTTTTCATCTTTTTTGAATTTGAAAAAGTTGGTGGATCACAAACGATTAAATCATATTGATTATTTTTGTGTTCCATCAACCATTTCATTACGTCTTCTCTTATAAAATTGTGCTTTTCACAGCTTATATTATTTAATTCAAAATTGATTTTTGCCCAATCGAGGTAAGTATTAGAGAGATCAACAGTATCTACTAGAACAGCGCCTCCTCCTGCAGCGTACACCGAAAAAGAACCCGTATAGGCAAATAGATTTAAAACGGTTTTTCCAGCTGACCATTCTCCAACCATTTTCCTGGTTTGACGATGATCTAAAAACAAACCAGAGTCTAAATAATCAGATAGATTGACCCAGAATCGGTACTGATTTTCTCTAATTGTAAAACCTTCTCCTGTCCTATTAAATTTATCATACTGACTTTTTCCTCTTTGAATACGCCTTCCTTTAGTATAAAAATGACCATCCGGAATAAATGAAAAATAATCTTTTATAATTTCCATACACTTAGTATAAAATAAATCACCCTCTACCTGATTTACTCCTTCTTTTTCATAAAATGAAACTAAAATCCGTTCTTCATATTTATCAATGGAAAATGGAAAATCTGGAAGATCAGCATCATAAATCCGGTAGCAATAAGTATGGGTTCGTCGAGCCCATTTTCCGAAATGTTTCCCCATTTTGACTAATCTATTGGAAAATGCCTTAAAATCCTTTTGCATAAATTTGCTAACTTGATGACTACTTGTATATTTTTATAGCTAATAAAATACAAATGATTGTTGTATTGAATGCACAAGATGGGGAAAAAGAACATTATCCTGAAGATCGAGTAGTGATTGATGCTATTGTTTCTGGACAGGAAGCTGAAACTTATATTTTAAAAAATTTCTTTTCCTATGCTACTCAATATGCCAAAGCTTATTGGCAATCTAAATACCCTAAACTGTATCCAGAGGAATGGGATTTTATTTTTGCTAATGTAAACTATAAAATTGTTACCCGCTTCAAAAAAGGATTAAAACTTAATGACGGTACTAAATTAACGAGTTATTTCACCACAATAACAGGTTATGCCATATTAGATTTTATCAAGGAGCGGAAAGAATCCCCTCAAGTACAAGTTGAGGAAATAGCTTGGGAACTTGGAGAACCTGCAAAAGCTCCTGTAAGTATGGAGTCTTCAGAAATAGCCTTAATTATCAAAGAGAGATTAGAAAAATGGATAGGTAATGGAGAACAAGTTAAAGTGTTGCTTCTGTTTTCCAAGGGTTACAGTTACAAGGAAATATTGGATCTAACAAATTATCAAAGTGAGGGAGCCTGCAGAAATGCAGTTGTCAAGGGTAAAAAGAAAATTTCAGAATACTTACAAAATAATCCCAAAGAAGCCGATTATATCAAAAAATTACTAAAAAATTAAAAGATGAAACCAGCATTAAAAAAGGAAGATGCGGACCAATTAACAGATAAAATTTTAAAAAGATTAGCTCAAGATATACCTGTAGAAACCATTACCAATTCAACTTCTATTGAGCCCTTTAAATATTCTTGGATTGGTAGATTAGTGGCCACATTTGCTTTATTATTTCTCTCCATTACAGCTTTACAAGAAAGCCATAACTCAGCATTTCCTTCTATTGATTGGTCTGAAAAACCTAACGCTTTGATAGTTGAAATTGAGCGAGAAGAATCCTCATCTAATAACGAGACACTAGAAAATCCATACAAGGCTGCTCTTTCTGAAATTAGGGTAGCACATTTAGAATACGACCAACCTATAGCAGAAGGTCCCGTTGTTTTCGAAGCTACCGAAACCATAACCTTAAAACCAGGCTTCGCGGTAAAAGCGGGAGTGGTATTTACCGCTTCTATTTCTAATTCTCAATCCCTAAGTTTGGAATAATCAGATTGAGCAATATCCATTGAGAAAGCTTACTGACAGTGAGCACCATCTTATACCGATATATCCTTTTGTCATCCAGAGATTTTAATCTTTGAATATTGATAATAGCCTGATACTTATTATTTACCTCTTGTATAATCTCTGACCTTTTACTTTTGTTGTTATTGGAAACATTTTCGGGAGACAAGCAGCTATCTAATATATCCTGATCAATCTCTTGGTTGATAAAATGAACAAGTTTAGGGTATGGAAAAATCTTAATCAAACGAATTAACCTCCATACATTAACCAAGGCCAAAAAAAGCAATAATAGACCTAAACCCACTAAAATTCTATTATCTACCGTAGATGATTTAAAAGTTTTAACCTGAAATAAACTTAAGTCGATTCCCTCTGCTATTGAATTGAAATCGTACACCTTAATTAAGCTGCTTTGAGGGGGCTTTGAATATAATAATACTGAATCTTGGATTATAGCAATATTATATTTCTGCTCAGAAACATCTTCAAAAATCCCGAAATCACGCATATCCCTGGGGAAAGAATAATAGGTTAATTTTTCTTTATCTATTAAAAAACTGAGGTACCCCTCATGGTATATATTAAAAAACTGTCGGGTTTCTATCATTAATTGCCTTCGAAGGGGCAGTATTTCGTCAAAAAAACTAGAAGAGGTCCATTTTGATTGATCAAAATCAAAAATATATAATCTATCCTTATTTATTTCTATCGGGAATCGATAGCGATCATAAGGGGAATACGAATGGAAATAAGCGTAAAGTTTATTATTAGCATAAAAACAGAATAACGGCTTCCCACCTTCAAAATAGGGCTTTTCCCCATCTATTGGCAAAGGCTTCCATAGACCATCATGCTCATCAAATCTCTTAATATCAGAACTGAATGTCCAAAAGCCATTACCTCCATAGGTGTAAATATTATTTTTTCTTTCAAATTTGAAAGATGAATAATTGAAACCGTGAAATTGTTCCTTAGATATTTCTACAAGTGTTCCATTCTTCCACTCATAAACAAAATTGAACCCATCAAAAAAGAAAAGAATTCGCTCCTCTTGGGTATAATAAATTTGGTAAAAATCAAAATTCTGCTTGAAAGTTTGACCCAAAGAATCGGCTTGATTGAACAAAAGCGAAATGAAATCAATATCAAAAGTATTATGGTAAGAATAAAATCTACCCTTTTTCGGCTTCCCAAAAACAAGTGGACCAATACAAAGAAATATTATTAGAAATAATCGACTCATTTCTTAAGTGATTTTATAAGAAAATATCCTTGAATCTACTTCACTTCTAATACGTTCAACTTTTACCAGATGATTATCTGAATTCAAACTTTTTAATATTTTAGAACGCTTATTTCTTCTAGAACTTTCAGAAACTTCTTTGGAAACTCCAATACTAATATCTAATTCCTCCTGATTGATAATTTTACCTTTATGTCCTAATAATAAAGGGTATGGAAATGTCTCTTTTTGTTTGAGGAAATTCCCTCTTCTTGTAACGTAGATTAAAATTGGAATTCCAAAGCTCAGCAAAACCAAAAAAAAGAGCAGACTTTTTCGATTATTTAAATATTGAATGGAACCCAACCTTTGAAATTCTTGATCCACAAATATGGTAGTTGATAGTTGACCATCAACAAAAAATCGAATTTGATTTTGATAGACTACGTAGTCAGATGAATCCCAATTAGTCCAATTTGATATCAGCGGATCAGCACTTTCCATCTTTTTAAAAGATAAAGTGCGTTTTTCCATAATATACTTATGGCCAGTTATTTGTTCCCAAAAAACCAAATAATCCTCCAAATTGATATATCCGCTAATATGGCTAGGTAAGTTGGTGGTTTGAATTCTTTTTTTAGCCTCCCAAGTTTTATTTATTTGATTGTACTCGAAAAGATTTTTCCTGAATAAAGACAATTTTTTAGCATGAAATGGGGGAAATACACTCTTGTTGACGTCAAATAGACTAAAAAGATTAGTGCCTTGTTTAAAAATAAAAATAGGTTGTCTAGAAATTGGGTTGGGTTTATTTCCGAGCCATCCTACCAATTCCCATTGTTGTAAATCTTCGTCAAAAAAAATAACTTCTGAAAAAAACATATTATCAATCCAACCTCCATAGCTATATATTTTTTCATTGTATATCCACTTATATGCCCCTTTATTAAACCCGTGAAAAAAACCTCCGTACAAATTTTGAAATTGTTGTCCATCCCTTTTAAAAGTATAGGAATAATTATCTGGTAACAAATATTTTTTGTCGCCCTCCTCCAAATAAAAATAGTTATCTGGAACAATATCATATACCCTATTGATACTATCAATAAAAAAATAAATATCTAAGAAATCTGATTCTTTCAAATCGGAAATAGGAATTGACCTAATCCATTCCAGCCGGAACGAAAAGGAAGATACAGGTTTTATAAAAAGCAGTAATAGAAATACAAGTAACTTTCTAAATATCAACTTTGACTTTTAAAAAATTTTAAAATCCTTTAAAATTCGGTTTTCTCTTGTCAATAAATGCAGCAGCTCCCTCCTTAAAATCTTTTGAATTAGCTGTCTGTCCAAAAATTTCAGCTTCCTTTTGGTAGCCTTCTTTGGAATTGGGTATAGTATGATTCACTACCTCAATGACACCAGCTACTGCAAGAGGAGCTTTTTCACTAATCATTTCAATTAATTCCTTGGCTTGATCAATAGATTTTCCCACTTCCACTAAATGGTTAATCAATCCCACCCTGTAGGCTTCCTCTGCATTCATAATCTGCCCAGTTAACATCCACTCCAGTGCTCTACCTTTTCCAATCAAATTGACTAATCTTTGTGTACCTCCGTAACCAGGGATAATACCAAGATTAACTTCAGGTTGACCAAATTTGGCGTTTTCATCCCCGATTCTAATATGACAAGCCATGGCTAATTCACACCCACCACCTAATGCAAATCCATTGACAGCAGCTATAACCGGAAGTTCAAAGTTTTCTATCAAAGAAAAAACTTTTTGTCCATAGGTTGCTAATTCCTTGCCTGTCTGTCCGTCCAATTCCAAAAATTCTTTGATATCGGCTCCAGCAACAAAGGCTTTGTTACCGGAACCAGTGATGACAACCCCTTTTAATGACTTTTTTACTTCAGATTTAAGAGTAAAAAAGTCTTCTAATTCTTTCATGGTTTGACCATTAAGGGCATTCAAAGCTGAAGGCCTATTTATCATCAATACTGCCACTTCATTTTCAATCGTCACCGATAAATTTTGGTACTCCATAAAAGATTTATTTTTTGTTCATAATCCGCTCTTGATGATTGATAGATTCTTCATGGATAGACCTGAAGACGTTTGCCACAAAATCATCACTTAGACCTTTATCTAAACCTTTTTTTATGGTCTTATCCATGATTTCTGACCAACGATTAGTTTGTAAAATAGCGATATTATTTCTCTTTTTATAACTGCCAATCTTTTCCGCTACTTGCATTCTTGTAGATAACAAATTGATCAGCTCTTCATCTAACTCATCGATTTCATTTCTCAAATGTTCAATGTTTTCTAAATACTCGGGATTATCAGTGGTTGGCTCTCTCAATTTTAGTTCAGAAACCAACTGCCCAAATACTTCAGGTGTAATTTGCTGAGCAGCATCGCTCCATGCATCATCCGGTGTTGGGTGAACTTCCGTCATAATACCGTCGTAATTCAAATCCATTGCTTGTTGAGCTATAGCCTGCAACATATGTCTATTACCACATATATGGCTATTGTCAACAATAATCTGAACCTCTGGAAATGCTCTTTTCAATTCAATAGGAATCTCCCATCTAGGTACATTTCTATATTTTGTATCTCCATGATGACTAAAACCTCTATGAATTACTGAAATTTGTTCAATCCCTGCCTTTAAGATCCTCTCTACCGCTCCCATCCACAATTTCAAATCAGGATTAACTGGATTTTTTATCATTACAGGAATTTTTGTTCCTTTAAGTGCATCAGCAACTTCTTGAACTGAAAAAGGATTAACCGTAGTCCTAGCACCAATCCAAAGCACATCAATTCCATATTTCAAAGCATCAAAAACGTGTTGTGTGCTTGCTACTTCTGTAGTAACTCGAAGACCTGTCTCCTCTTTCACTCGCTTTAACCACCCTAATCCTTCTGTCCCGATACCTTCAAACATGCCCGGTCTTGTTCTTGGTTTCCATATCCCTGCTCTGAATAAATCAATATTTTGTTGGGCTAATGCGTGAGCTGTTTTTAATACTTGCTCTTCAGTTTCAGCACTACAAGGTCCCGCAATAATTACTGGTTTCCCCGGTTTTTTCTCTAAAGCTGGTTTGAATGTCATTTCCATGGGTAATAAAATTTTACTTTTTTAATCTAATCCTTTTTGTTCTAAAATAGAGCGAATGGTATTCGCCTTCTTAATTTTTTCAAACATGGTCTTAAAATCCCTTTTAATCAATAAGGAACGAAAAGCAGCTAATTGGTTGATATGTTCATCCAATACATCCAATACATTATCTCTGTTTTGTTCAAAAATAGGTACCCACATTTCAGCTGAGCTTTTTGCTAACCTTACGGTAGAACCAAAACCTGAACCCGCTAACTCAAATATCCTGTTTTCATCCGATTCCTTAGCGAGAACTGTAAGAGCTAGAGCAAAAGAACTGATATGGGAAATATGAGATACATAAGCAGCATGCACGTCGTGTTCTACTGCTCCTAAATTCAAAATCTTCATAGGAATAGACTGATAAAGTCCCATAACCTTTTCGAGCGCATCTGGATCTGAATCCATAGCATCGCAAATTACAGTAAACTTGTCATCGAATAATCCATGGAAAGCATGCAGTGGTCCAGAAAATTCAGTTCCCGCCATGGGATGCGTGGCAACATATCTTCCGCGCTTAGGATGCTTTTTTATATCTGCTAACAATTCTGTTTTCGTGCTGCCTACATCCATAACCACTTGGTCCTCCTTTATTTGATCTAAAATAATGGTAAGCAATCGAACCATAGCGTTAACAGGCGTAGATAAAATAATTAGATCAACTTTTCTTAATGCCGCTTCTAAATCATTTATTTCATCTATTATCCCTTTATCAAGAGCTATTTTAGCATTTTGAGGGTCCTGATCCACACCAACAATGGTAGATGCCAATCCTTTATCCTTTAATGTCAGCGCTAAAGACCCACCTATTAAACCAATTCCAATTACTGCAACTTTCATGTCTTATGCCTCTTTAAAAAGGTTTTCTTTTGATTGCTCTACCCTATTTAACGCCTCCTCAAAAACTTCCTTATCAGAACATAATGATATTCTTATAAATCGATCTCCATTACTTCCAAAAATACCTCCAGGAGTAACGAAAACTCTGGCATGGTTTAATATGGCGTCTGAAAAATCAAACCCATTGGACTCCTTATTAGGGATTTTAGCCCAAACAAACATGCCATTTTGCTTTTCATCAAATGAACAATTCAAGACTTTTAAAATTTCAAATACTATTTTCCTTCGTTCCAGATAAATTTTGTTTACATCCCGATACCAATCCTCTTCCAAATCCAAAGCCACTGCAGCTGCCATTTGAATGGGTCTAAACATTCCAGAATCCATATTACTTTTAAAGCGAATGATTTCTTTTATCCTTAATCCATCTCCAACTAATAGTCCAACCCTCCATCCTGCCATATTGTGAGATTTACTCAAAGAATTTAATTCTATGGCGACTTCTTTGGCACCTTCAACTGCCATAATACTTTTATAGTCCTCATTTAGAATAAAAGTATAGGGATTATCATTCACAATTAATATTTGATGAACTTTCCCAAACGCTATTAAAGCTTCTAAAAACTCCCGAGATGCTGAAGTTCCCGTTGGCATATTAGGATAATTAACCCACATGATCTTAACCTTACTCAAATCCTGGGTAGCTAATTGATCAAGATTAGGCAGCCAATTATTGTTTTCCTCCAAATCATAAAATCTCAAATCCGCTCCGGTTAGCTTTGAAACGGCCTGATAAGCAGGATATCCAGGATTGGGAATCAACACTTCATCACCTGGTTCTAAATAAGTCATGGCTATATGCATCAAACCTTCTTTAGATCCAATTAATGGCAACACTTCTTGATCTGGATCAATTTCAACTTTAAAAAATTTCTGATACCAATTGGCAATGGCCTTTCTTAATTCAGGTATTCCAGCATAACTTTGATAACCATGTACATCTGTCTGAACGATCTGCTCGCGCAGAGACTCCAAAACAGAGGGATGGGGCGGTAAATCTGGACTTCCAATACCTAGATTTAAAATTTTCTTTCCAGCTAGGTTTAATGCTGCAATTTCCTTAAGCTTGACAGAGAAATAATACTCCTTTACTTCTCCCAATCGACTGGCAGTTGTAATTGTAAAATTATTCTTCATAAAATTTCCCCTGTTGGTAAGCTCCGAAAACTTTTAAACTATTGGTAAGTGGTTGAATAGCCTCAATCGCTTGGGTAAAACCAATTTTTCCACTTTCAATTACAAAATCTACGAAAAACATATACTCCCATGGATGGCCAATAATCGGCGCAGATTGTATCTTGGTGAGATTGACATTATATGCAGCTAAAACGGTAAGAACTTTGTAAAGACTTCCAACCTCATGACCGGTAGAAAAACTAACAGAGACTTTTTCCACTTTCTCAGGATTTATTTCAACTAAATCTTGATCTTTAATCACTAAAAATCTAGTGAAATTTTTCTTGTGCGTTTCAATACTCTCTTCTAATAATTCCAAATCATATAATTCACTAGCCAATTTACTAGCAATTACACCAACTTCAGGATTTTTATTCTCGCTCAATCGCTTAGCACTTAACGCGGTATCCTCCATTTCAATTAATTTTATGAAAGGATAGCTTTTAAAATATTCTCGACATTGTGCAATAGCCATTGGATGAGAATGGACTTCTTTAAGATCCTGAATAGCCGTTCCCGGCAGGCCAATCAAATGTTGTTTGATTCTTAGATATGCCTCGCCAATTACAGACACTTTGGATTCTTGAAGTAAGCGGTAATTGTTCATTATACTACCACCTAGGGTATTCTCAATAGCCATCAATCCAGTATCAGCTCCACCAC
>JBEAPR010000076.1:0-27129 GCA_041164265.1 Bacteroidota bacterium
TGTAAAATCCATATTAGGTAAAAAATGCAATGATTAAAATGGTTCCCGAAACTATCAATACCAAAATACTATAAAAAACTCCAGTCACTATTAATTTAAAAATCGTCTTGATCCAGCCGTAGCCAAAAAGTTGAACTGCACCAATAATCGTTGTAATGGGCAAAAGAAGGAAAAGGCTCCATATACCTTGATTAATTTGCTCTGGCCCTAATAATTGTGAAGTCATCACTAAAGATGCGAGGAAGAATAATACGGTATGCTGGTTTAAGGCAAACAAAAAATGGGATATATAGAATTTTTTATTCCTTCGGAAAAATAACCAAAATAGGAATCCTAAAATCGGCATCAGGAAAAATAAAGACCAGGAGATATAATTGGTGAATTTTTCAAAATAAGCTGATGGATTATCTGAAATGGCCTTAAACCTTTTAACTATTTCCTCCGAACTTATTTCTTTTTCGGTGCTGCCAATACTTAAATGTAGGCCATCTCTGTTGATATTACTATCGAGATTTAAAAAGGCCAGTGAATCTGTGATCAAACTATCCGCAGCATGATGCTGAATGGAATCCAATACTGAAGAGGCTTTTTCCAACTGACCTCCAATAGTTTCATTGATTTGGAAGAACCTATTAGTGACCATATTGAGTAAAATAAAGAAGATAAAACTCACAAAAAGGTAAAGCCTAAAAGGTGGCATATAGCTGACATTCTTTCCCTCTACGTAATTGGTAATCAATTGCGAGGGCATAAAAAAAGTTGCTAGCAGAGTCTTCCAAAACCGAGTATCAAATGAGAAAACATCAGTTAATAAATCCCTGATTAATGAAAGTAATGGCCTTTCATAATCTTTAGTGGTTTGTCCACATTGGGGACAAAAATTCCCAATAAATTCTGTTTGACAATTGCGACAGGACCGAAAGGTGCTTTCGTTCATTTTTTTTAATTAAGCTATTCCAAAATAGTATTATCCATGAATTTTTTCGATGAAACCAATATTAAAAACGAAAAAGAAGGGATAGCTATAGCCTGGTTGAGTTGGTAAACTGTATTGGACCATAAATCAATAAATGGGTCGGACTGATTGGTAAAAATATCCGATGGAATATTTTTTTGCTCTGGAGTGAAATTAAATAAGCACAGGGCCACATTTTGAGAATGGAACCTTTCAAATCCTGCTACCCCATTAGGTAGATGATGGTACCATCGAATATTGCTATGATCTAGGAAAACTGGATTGGCTTTTCTGATTTTTATCAATTGCTGGGTTTTTTCAAAAAGTTGGTTTTCTATGGTACCCGTTAATCCAACCAATTCATTTTTTTCCCAATTGATAATTGGCCGATGCATCCAACGATTATCGTAATTTTTAGAAGGATCATTCAGGTAGCTGTAGTCATTAGTGTAACCTAGTTCATCCCCGTAAAACAGCATAGGCAATCCACCTATAAAAAAGGAGTGGGCTTGCATGAGAATAATTTTATCTATTGCTGTTTGAACTCCAGGGTAATCGTGATTTTTAATAGCTTTTTCCAAGCCACATAGGGAAGCCAAACTTCCACTAATCCTAGCATCACCTGTTTGAGGATTCACCGAAAATAAAGCCCCCTTGGAAGGACTTCCTGGAAAATTACCAGAATAGTAATCCTTCAAATATTGTCGATGCAAAAAAGGATCCTTTCCAGCTTTAAGGATAGAATGATCTTCATAGCCCAGACCAATATCATCGTGACACCGAGTGTAAGTTATCCAAGAGGTTCCTAATGGTTTTCTTCCTAATACCTCTTGTTCGTTTAGCATCACTTGAGTTTCCCCAGTGGCCAACATATCCCATTGAAGAGCCATTTGGGTAGCATTGTAGGCAAAATGGCACTCCTGGCCTAGATAGTCTTCGGTTCCAAAATATGTCATAATGTCTCTAGGAGCTACAATTGCTTCCCCAAGTAAAGCCATGCCAGGTGCTACCAAATCCATACAACTTCTTATTAACTGTAAAATCTGATGGGCTTGTGGTAAATTTTGACAATTTGTTCCCTTCTCTTTCCAAATAAATGCTGGGGCGTCTAGTCTTAATATATCAACTCCCAGATTCGCATAAAAAAATATATTTTCCAACATTGCGGCCAAAACCAAAGGATTAGAGTAGTTTAAATCCCACTGATATTGATGGAAAACCGTCATGACCCATTGGTTCAGTTCTGGCAAATAGGTAAAACTACCTGGTGCACTTTCAGGAAATACATCCGGCATGAAGGATTCATATTCTTCAACCTCCTCTTTAACTTTCGTGAAATAGAAAAAATTCTGGTAATAAGGATCTCCTTGTCTGGCTTTTTGCGCCCATTCGTGTAGATGAGAAGTATGGTTGAGGACTATATCCAACATGAGGTACATGCCCTTTGCCTCCATTTCATTAATAAGTTCATTTAGATGGTCTAAATCTCCAAACTTGGGATTTATTTTTCTAAAGTTTGAAACTGCATAGCCGCCGTCACTTTCGTGAGGTGGGCTTTCAAATAAAGGCATGAAATGTAAAACATTAACTCCGAGTTGTTCAAGATAATCCAAACGCAAGGAAATATCAGCTATTTGACCTGCAAATCGATCTACATACATACTCATACCTACCAACTTGTGGTCAGCAAACCAAGTGCCCTTTTGAGCCTTTTGCTCATCCCGTTGTTTCCATTTTGTTGGACGATTTTTTTTTCCTTCGAAAACCACTTCTAAAAGTTTACCGAACAAATCCCCTTTATTTTCTAATCCACTATATAAATGGTCAAAAAGGGAAATAATGCAAGGTAATTTTGCTTTCCATTCCTTTTGAAACTTTGACTCTATTGAGGAGGCGTAACGTTGATAGACTCCTCTAGCTATATCTTTATAGATTGCGTTCCCTTCCATATATAATTAGGGATTAGTGAGTACTCGATAAAGTACCCGTATCTTCAACTCCTGGATTATTTTTACTCATGGTCAAAGTGGTCAACCCAGCTATAAGCAAAAGAATACCTCCAAATACAATTGCCATCCTTGGATCGTTACCTAAAACATTTCTTGAAATAAACCCAAAAGTTAAAGTTTGCAGTATCATTGGAATCACTATCATCATATTAATAATGCCCATGTACACCCCATATTTATCTTTGGGAATATCATTTACTACCATCAAATAAGGAACCCCCATCATGGATGCCCAAGCAATTCCAAATCCAGTCATAGGAACAAAAAGTAAAAATTTATTATCGATGAAAGGGAAAAACAACAACCCAATCCCAGCTATTAATAAACAGTAAAAGTGAACATTCCTTGGACTGTATTTTTTCGCCCATCCTACTAGAAAGAAGGCCGATAAAAAAGTAACTATATTATACCATCCATTAACCAAACCTGCCCATCCGACAGCTTCTTCAAACAATCCTTTATTTCCCATGGGGGTAGTATCCCATATTGATAGGGCAATACTTTTAGCGGCATTTTGCCAATAGCAGAATAAGGCGTACCACTGAAAAAGATAAACTAGAGCTAGTTTCCACATTATTTTTGGCATGTAGAAAATGGCATGCACGATTTCAATGTTTTGAGCAAAAGCTATCCTGGTCAAGGAGCTTTCCTCCATTTTCCGAAGGACTGATTTTAAAAGCCCCTTTTTAAAAATAGAGGGGATGAGTAAAAGGGCAAAAACACTATAGGCGATTAGTGAAGTAAAAATGGAGAGGAAAAATTGGACAGCAGGATGAGGTAACTCCTTATTTCGTTCCGTTAGTTTGACGAGCTCTTCTTCCGAAGGAGGAATTTCTTCCGTTTTAGACATGCTCCACAAAACGGACCCAATGGAACATACAGTACCTAAAAAGAAAGAGGCATATACCCAGTTAGGCAATGATCCAAGGGAACCTGGAATGAATTTTTGAAAAGCAAAAAGAGATACATTAGCTAAGGTGATACCAAGCCCAGTAAAAAAACTTTGAGAAAGGTAGCCTACACCAAATTGTTCTTTGGGTAGTTTGTCTGCAATTAAAGCTCTATAGGGTTCCATAGCGGTATTGTTAGCCGCATCCAAAACCCACAAAAGCCCTGCAGCCATCCAAAGGGAGCTGCTAAAGGGATAGATAAAAAGAGTAATGCTGCAAAAAAGTGCCCCTATAAAAAAATAGGGTTTTCTTCTGCCAAACTTAGGACTCCAGGTACTGTCACTCAGTGCCCCTATAATAGGTTGTATTAATAGGCCCGTCATCGGTCCAGCCAGATTAAGAATGGGGATCTCATCTGGCATAGCCCCTAACATATCATAAATTGGATTAACAGCACTTTGCTGAAGTCCAAAACTGTATTGGATGCCAAAAAAACCAACGTTCATGTTGATAATTTGGCTTATAGATAAAGTTGGTTTTTTCATCTCAAGCTTTTTGTGGAAAAGTAGATGAATATAGCCAATTAACCTATTAAATTAAAATGCTTTATGTTCAATTCCTCCGGAACCGCTAATACGAGATTTCACCTTAGGTTGACCCCCATAAGTCACATCTCCTGAACCAGATATACTTACATCTAAGTAAGATTCTACATTTAAGTTGACATCCCCTGAACCAGATATAAGTACGCTGGCATCTTTACTATTAAAGTCATTTCCACCTATTGATCCGCTTCCTGAAATGGATATATCAGCTTCATCACAATTGCCACTTAATTCGATATCTCCAGATCCACTCACTCTACTTCTTAAGTTAGCGCACTGCAAGTCCATTTCAACGTTACCTGACCCACTAATGATGATATCTAGATTACCACTTGCCTTAAAGTTGCCCCTACCTTTGACATCCCCAGATCCACTAACCGTTATTTCTTCTAAATCTGGAACCGTGATATAAATATTGAATTGGGAAATATTCCGTACCCTTTCTTCAAATTTAATTTTCCATAATTGATTATCCACTTCTGTATTCAAGACATCGATTATATTGGCCTGTCCTTCAACTTCCACTAATTGAGAAGATCCTTGCATTAAATATACATTTCCGCTTATCATTAAAGAAAATGCGTTAATATCCTGAAGTTCCAAAGTCTTTCGAATCAATGGGCCTTCACCTTTAATTTGAGAAGGCCATTGAGCGGCTGCAGTACAAGAAAAATTAAATACTAGAACCAGCAATAAGCTAACTGACAATAAGTTTTTCATAATTTTTTACTTAAAGACGCTACCTTTTTAATAGGGTTGCTTCTATAACAACTCTTTTAAGATTTTCTCAATAATTGGAGCATTTCTGCTTTTAGTCCATCCCTGACTATAGTTAGCTGCAATAGTGGCATGTAGGGAAGGGAAATAAATCACTTCCGTTCCCCAATACCCGGAATGCACGAATCCCTCTAATCCTTCTATTTCAACCCTATAAATTCCTAATCTATAATCCATTCTTGGCTGGACATCGTATTCATAAGGTGCTAACATAGAATCTAAAGTGGCTTCATTTTTGAATATTTCTTCATTAAATAAGGCTTGAAAAAAATTGGCAATGTCCTTGGTAGTTGCTATTAACCCGCCGCCACCGTAATAGTCTAAAGTAGGGCTAAACTCATAAGTGTCCATTCCATCTCTAGTGTATTGATGGATTCTTCGATCTTCTCTTTCATCCTCCACCCAGGTTTCATTCAATTCCAAATCAGTAAGATTCAACAATTCCTCGAAACTATCCCCCATATTTTTACCCGTTTTACTTTCCATAATTTCTGCTAAAAGTAAATAGCCAGAATCTGAATAACTAAATACTTCACCAGGTAAACCCAGGGGTTCTCCCCATTCCATAGCTGCTTTTATCTGTTCTTTTCGAGTCCAATGATACTTTGGTTCTTGAATGATCCTACCAAAAAAATTGGGTGATTGGGTATGATCAAATAAACCACTAGCGTGTCTCAATAAATCCCTAATTGTTATTTCATCAGGTGTGTAGCCACCGTTTTTTAAGATTTCAATATATTCAAAACTCAAATGTTGCGCTATGGGGTCATCTAAATTCAAAACGCCGTCTTCCCATAATCTAAGGATGGAAGCGGCTACATAGGTTTTGGTAACACTAGCAATCCTGAATTGATCATTAGGTTGTAAAGGATCCTGAGTTTGAACATCATTAATACCAGTTGCTCCACTCCAAGATATATTTTTCGCTGGGTACTCCACATGTACCAAAACCCCTGGCATAGAATCCACTACTTCTTTATCTAAAATTTCCTGAAACAAAGAAGAGGTGGAGTCATGGGAAGTCGGACTACTTGGAGAACAACTTATTAAATAGAGAGATCCAAATAGAATGGAAAGTTTAAGTAATTGCATGTTTACCGAGTTTTAGATAAGTCGGAAAACTACAACTTTTATTGCTTTTGAAAGACTCTTACGTAATCAATAAACATCCGTTGAGGAAATTTAGTAGAGGCATCCGGTGCTCCCGGCCAGTTTCCTCCCACAGCGATATTCATAATAAAGAAAAATGGCGCATTAAATCGATAAGCGGCACCTTCAATAGAGGATTTAGTCACTTCGTGAAAAGGCTCATCATCTAGTAACCAAACTACTTTATCTTCTTCCCACTCCAAACTAAATACATGGAAGGCATCGGAAAATTTTGCTCCCGAGAGTTCATATTCTCCTGTACGATAGGTTGAAAATCCTTGACCCTCAGCCCCCCAATGAGCAGTTCCATAAAGTGTTGATGGTAAGTGACCGACCAATTCCATAATATCCAATTCGCCGCAAGCTGGCCATCCCACCTCATCAATATTGTCTCCTAACATCCAAAGCGCTGGCCAAATTCCCTGGCCCTCGGGCAATTTAGCACGAATATCAATCC
Organism: Bacteroidota bacterium; assembly: GCA_041164265.1. Taxonomy (GTDB): domain Bacteria; phylum Bacteroidota; class Bacteroidia; order Chitinophagales; family Saprospiraceae; genus CALAZP01. The sequence continues at coordinate 6,843 of JBEAPR010000076.1, forward strand.
GTCCATATTGAAATGATTGTTTGCCCTTACTCACCATTCTTGCAGAACTATAAGAAGCTCCCCCCGATGGCTTATTATTTGCCTCTATTACTAATTTACCAGTATTAATAAAACTATTATCTGTCGATGAAGTGTAATTTTGTAGCTCATTATTACCCCATCCACTAGCTCCTAATTCATGAGTCCAGTATTCACTATTGATAGTAGTTTCTTCAAATTCATCTGCCCAAACCAACTCCATTCCTTCATAGGAATCAGCAGAAATGTATCCACCATCATCGATATATAAAAATGCATCATCATTCCTAATGATACCGATAGCAGAAGAAATATTTATAGTGGCATTAATTGGATTAGAAAGGACTACTTGAAATTCTTCATTCTCTTCCTTGATAGTGTCTCCTAGCACTTCAATAGTTAAGTAGGCCTCAATACTTCCAGGGTTAAGGGTAATAGAACCAGATAATCCAGTATAATCTTCCCCTTCAGTAGCACTGACTGCCTTAGTTTGAAAATCAACAGAAACAGTAGCAGTGGTCGGTTCTGATAATCGAATAACAAAATCAAAATTTGAAATTTCACTCCCTTCATCCTGAGCATCCCCTTCTATACTTATTCTGGGAATAATAGCGGGTTGCTCTGGGTCATTGATTTGATCACAGGATAAAATAAAAATCAAACAACCTAAAATTCCGTATCTAACCATAACTAGTTTTCCTTATTTAAAATTACCAAAGCGCCTATCACTCCAGGAATCCATCCTGCTAAAGTTAATATAAAAACAATAACTACGGAACCACAGCCCTTATCATACACTGCTAATGGAGGAAATATGATACTAAGTATTACCCTAAATAGACTCATAAATGACGCTTTATATTTTTCTCTAATTTATACACTTTAAACCGCTTGTCAGTTTTTGATTTATAATTAGAAATAAGATCTTTTTTACTGTTCAATATGGTCTTCAATCTAAAATTCAAATCTTCCATGACCTGATTCCTCACTCTAATATTATGGGAGTAATTATGCTCTGGATTTTCCACTATGTCTAAAATAATTCCGGAATCGACTTCTTCCTGTTTCAAAAGGAGCTCTAAAATAGCTGATTCCTTATCGGATATTTCAATCCTTTTGCCACCGTATATTACAGCTTCACCTTCTACTTTAAGAACATCAGGTAGATGAAAGTTTTGATTTTTATTTCTTCTCTTTATGAAACCGAATATTGGAATCAACAAAAAAATCCAAAGTAAGTGAATCAAAGGATTAAGAGTTTTTTTAAATAAAGGCACCTCTTTAATGGTTTCTCCAAAAAAAGCGGTCTTCTTAACTTTTTCTATAATAAGATAAGGTGGCTTGCGCTTAAATATGATAAAATCATCACCCAGACTAATCAAAGCAGGCATAACAGTTCTCGCTAAACTAAAGCTTACTGAATTTCCTCTGAAATAGGAGATCTTATTTTGTTTAAAATCAATAATTTTTTTTTCAGTTTCTAAAAAAAGAATTTGATCCCCATCATAAGCTTTAAGGTCAGTTAAATCAGTTTCTGAATATTCTATATCCACAGAAAATTCTTTCCATTCCAAATTATCAAAATTGAACCGGTATATTTTATTGATTAAATATGGCTTTTCTACTAAATCATAAATAAACCCTATTCCATAAATGAAATAAGCATAAGGGCCTTCTTGGTAAACCAAACTGGAAATAGTACCCGGGGGATTTTCTTCTGATTCGGATGCAAAAATCGCTTCCCACTCTTTGGATTCCCAATCATAATAAGAAATAAAATCTCGAGTGGACCACAATCCATAACCACCAAATCGATATATGGTATCTCCACGGTTAAATATAGTAGAAGAGACCCACATTTTATGGTTAAAAGATTGATCAATTCTTTTTAGCGTCCTTTTCCCATCAAAATGTAACACCAGCCCCCCTTGTTGGTGGACAAAAAAGACTCCTTTAGGGAGCACCAGTGGATAATAGTCATTTACTTTTCCAATATTTTCCCCTTGGTAAATTAATTTCCGATTATCTATATTTTTTAAATTTTCCGCATCAAATATTCTGAGAGAATCATCTTGAAAAACAAAAATAGAGTCCCCCAGAGCCATTACTTTAGTCAATTGATCAGGGAGCACAAATGAATGCTGAGAAAAAAGGGATTTTGAAAATAAAAGGTAAATGAACAAAAAATAAAATCTTTTCAATTCCAAATTTTTTCTGAAAAAAAATACTATCAATATAATATCAGTATTCCCAATTCAAAAAAATGTCTATCATTGAAAAGTAACAGGTAACAGCAGAGGGAGAATGCAACCTGTAAGTTTAGACTATTTTATTTTGAACTGGGAATCCAATTTTTGGATTCCTTTTTTATTCCACTAGGAATAGTTGTGAAGATACAAAACTATTGTTGTAAATGGTTAGGACATAACTTCCTTTAATCAATTTATAGAGCGCTATTTCATACGATGTCAAATGCCCCTTAGCCAACTCTTTTCCACTAAGGTCATAGATGGCATAATCAAATTTTTGATTCGTTAAAAAAGAATTTAATTCCACTTTTAAAAAATCAATCGCTGGATTATTTACAATTCTAAATACCCCATTCTCTTTAATCCCAGGTTTTAAGCTGCTTACCAAAGAAGATGGGGACAATAAATGGGGTGTTCTTAACCAAACCACTTCATCTCCTGAAGTATTGGCATTATCGTTGGTAACTATTCCAGCTGCATAAAAAGCAATTTTTTCTGAGACGTCCTCAGGCGCTTGCCATCCAATATACCATACACTATCATCTAAGGGGCGGGTGTGTTCGACGTAGGTGTATTGATCATTGTATAAATTTAATTTTCGAATATATTCTGGAACTTCTGTGAAGGTACCTGCATTGACCAAAGACTCTTCTGTCAAAGCCACCAATTGAAAACCATATTGTCTACCCTCCCCATTATGATCAAACAAAACTTTAATAAGGTATTCCTCATTGGCTTCAAATTGGTCCACCACTGTAGAGTCTTTCCATATCGAAATAGATAAATCAGCATCAAAATTTCCCCCAAAATGGCAATTTGAACAAGTACTATTTATTGCAATAGGCGATCCCGTTCTATCCCTTCTTTGCACTGTTCCCGGACCATTGCTGTTACCCAAACAGAATAAGAAGAATAAAATACCACATCCTATGTATTTCATTACTATTTTTTTAATCGCTCACGCCATCCATTTTTTTCATATATATCAATATAGTGTTGATCTAATTGAGGACCATCTTTATATTTAACTCGCATTTCAGCCAAATCCTTGGTAAGCTTTTCTACCACTTCAGCATAACGGGGGTCCTCATACACATTGTTTAACTCCTGAGGATCCTTTTTTCGGTCATACAGCTCCCACTCATCTACGTCATCGTAAAAGTGAGCCAATTTATATTCCATAGTAACAATTCCATAATGGCGCTTGACCATGTGAACAGCAGGATATTCATAATAGTGGTAATATACCGCCTCCCTAGTCCACAATTGTTCATTTCCTTTAAGTAGGGGTACCAAACTTTCCCCTTGCATGTCTTCAGGTGCTGTGATTCCTGCTGCTTCCAAAAAAGTCTGAGCAAAATCTAAATTTTGCACCATCTGTTCATTGGTCGTTCCCGGTTGAATTACATGAGGCCATCTGATTAATAAAGGGGTTTTGAACGATTCATCATAAATAAAACGCTTGTCGTACCAACCGTGCTCACCCAAATAAAAACCTTGATCTGAAGTATATACCACAATCGTATTTTCCGTCAGGCCAGACTCATCCAAGTAATCTAAGACCCTGCCCACATTATCATCAACTGAAGAAATACTACCGAGGTAATCTTGCATATATCTCTGATATTTCCACTTCATTTTTTCCTCTTCATTCATACTGGGCCAGTTGGCTTTAAACCAAGTGTTAATAGAATCAATAATAGGCTTATATAAAGCATCTTGCTCTGGTGTCACTCGATTATAGGAGCCGTAGAAACCATTTTTAAAAGAGTTGGGAATTATTGGTAACACCTCTCCCATTTCCTCCAACGTCTCCGGTCTAATTTTACTATCATGACCATATTGCTGGTGCCTTAAGATATTCATTTCAGCAGTCTTGGCCGCTGTTCCCCTATTGGCATAGTCATCAAATAAAGTAGGAGGTTCTGGAAAAGTTTTTTTGGTAAACTCAGCAAATTTATCCGGACGAGGCCACCAAGGTCTATGAGGCGCCTTGTGCAAATACATCATTAAAAAAGGCTTGGTTTCATCTCTTTTCTCCTGAAGCCAATTTAAAGTTAAATCTGTAATAATATCGGTAGCATATCCATTGATGATGGTATCCCCTTCAGGAGTAATAAACTTGGGATTGATATAATTGCCTTGACCGGGAAGAATCATAAAATCGTCTACCCCTTTAGGATTGTTTCCAAAATGCAATTTTCCAAACATAGCCGTTTGATACCCCGCTTCCTGGAATAATTGTGGAAAAGTGACATTATTGGTATCAAATGCCATCATATTATCAATTTTACCATGTATATGAGTGTGTTTTCCAGTTAGTATAGTGGCACGAGAAGGTGCACATATGGAATTCGTTACACAAGCATTGGTAAACAACAAACCCTCCTTCGCAATTCGATCAATATTGGGAGTTTGAATCAAATGATCACTATAAGCACTAATTGCTTGATAGGCGTGGTCATCTGACATAATAAATAAGATATTAGGCCGCTCTTTAGCTGCCTCATCAGCAATTTTGCCGCAGGCAGTTAAAGCCAACAAATAAACAAAACCAATTTTTTTATGATACATAATCTATAATTTTATTCTTTTGAACTCCAACATAGCTAATTCTATTCCGCCGGGCACCCAACCGTCCTCTGCTGTAATTACAATTGGCATATCACCCACCTCCAAATCAACGACCCCAATGGGCCATCTTTTAAAGTCTTTAACGTAAGATTCTATTCTTGGGGTGCGATCAGATTCTCTGCCATAAGCTGGTGGATCATGAACTTCGGATAATGTCACCGATATAGTTTGCCCACCCATTTGAACCTTTAATCGACTATTTTGGGCTTCTTCTTTACATGTATAATGAAGTAATAATTCATATTTACCCTTTTCTAAAACCTCAGAGTTCCACTTAATACTATCCAATGTAGAAGTCCAATTAGTGATATAACTTGAGTTGGGATATGGATTACTCCGAGTGAGATTGCCCATTAAAATAGCATCTCTTGCAGGGAAGAAGGTATTTTGAGTCCCTACGGGAAAAGGTCTATGATCTTGGTTTTTCGAGGGCCATTCAACCGTATTAACTATAGAATCTCGGAATTCCACTATTTTTTGAAATAGGATATTATTGCTGCCAATTTCTAGAGGATAACGCTGCCCCCTATCTTGAGAAATATGGTAAATAGAACCATCATTACTTAATCGGTAATCACCGCTTCGAATACCCACTCTTCCATTCCAATGTTGTATTAACATCCTACTGTCCAATTCTTGGGAAGCATTCAACAAATCTTTACCGTCCAATGGATATTCAGTTTTTGGTTCTAGTCCAGCTAATTGAGCCAAGGTTGGAAATAGATCAATAGCAGCTCCATTAACAGATAATACCTGATGTTTTAAATGATTTTTCCATTGGATAAAAAAAGGAGAGCGGGTTCCACCTTCTTCAGTACTTCCCTTAATCCCTTTCATTCCTCCGTTGTATCGATATCCATTAGGACCATTATCAGTCATATATACCACAATGGTATTTTCTTTCAGTTGTTTGTCTTTAAGTAACTGCATGATTCGCCCCACATTATCATCTAGGTTTTTTACCATTGCTAATGCAGCCTTAGTATGAAGAGTATCCTGAGTTTCCTCCATTTGCTTCATTGAATCTACTGCTAAACCTTCCCAGTATTGATCTGGAACCTGCATCGGACTGTGAGGAGTATTAAAAGCCAACCAGATAAAAAAAGGCTTTTCACCTTGTTTGTCGATAAACTCCATAGTTTGATTCGTAAGAATATCTGATACATATCCCTCCTCCCGAGTTAGCACCCCATTGTGTTCCAAAAGAGGATTGAAATAATGCCCCCAATGTCCCGAACAAAAACCAAAAAATTCCTCAAATCCTCGCTGATTTGGATGATAAGGACCTTGGGAACCCGAGTGCCATTTACCAAATAAAGCAGTAGCGTAACCAGCTTCTTGAAAGGTTTCAGCTATGGTAGATTCACCTAAATTTAAACGTTCGCCTCCTGCAGATGTTCCGTAAATTCCAGACCGAAAATGATACCTGCCGGTAAGGACCTCTGCTCGAGTAGGGGAACAAACAGGGCTTACGTAAAAATTATCAAATACCAGACCTTCTTTTGCGATTTCATCAATATTCGGAGTGGCAATAGTTAGATTCCCATTATAACTCAAATCCCCCCAGCCTTGATCGTCTGCCATAATGATTAGAACTGAAGGTGGGTTTACCTGATCAAGAGAACAAGAAACCAATACTAAAAGACCCCAGAAGTAAAGTAATTTTTTCATCATTTAATTAGCATATACAGGGCTGTCCTCAAAGCCAATTCTAACCGCTTTAGCTTCAATAGATTCTTTGATAGATAAAGGGCTTGTATAGATTCTCCAGGCAGTTTCATGAGGATGCTTCCAAATAATAGTAGCATCTTTAACGGCGTGCATAAAGTGAAGGCCATCTCCCTCTAATTCAACGATTAAGGGTTCCAAAACAGGTTGTTTCCCATCGTTCAACCAAGATTCCATTAATTCCTTTTCATCAATTTCTCCGAGGTCTTTGGTTTCTATAATCCAATCATTCACCACTTTCCGCAAAAATTCCAAAGTGTCCCGATAGGTCCTATCGCCAGCTAGATTGTTTAATTCGTAGGGATCATTTTCAATATCATATAATTCCTCAGCTGGTTTTGGAGTCTTGAACCATCTGGCCACTGATTCTTCTAATTGGCCTTCTTTGAACAACTGCATTAAATTGCGCATCATCGGCATTTGCTCCCTGTACACTACTGGTAAAGCATTGGAGATCCTTCGGTTGTAATTTCTTATATACTTAAAATTTTTGTGACGAACTGCCCTTAAACGATCTACTTGTCCATCAAACCGATCTGAAGTTGCGAATACAAATTCAGGGGCTTCAGTGGGAGTTTGATCTCCTAAAAAGGCCCTTCCTTGAATGTATTCAGGTATGGAAATACCAGCAATTGAAAGCATAGTGGGTGCTAAATCAATAAAGCTAATTAACCGATCAGAACGAGTTGAAGCCTCAGCTCTTCCAGGTAGTTTTACTATAAAAGGTACTTTTAGACCAGTCTCATACAAGGCTCTTTTGTATCGGGGAAAAGGGCCCCCATGATCTCCATAAAAAAAGATATAGGAATCCTCGTACAATCCATCTTCTTTCAATTGGTCAATGATAGCACCAATCTGCTGATCCATTCGGATAATGTTAGAATAATTTACCGCTAAATCCTTTCTAATCGTATCGTTATCTGGGAAAACCGGTGGAACAGAAACCGATTCAGGAGTTACCAACAACTCATTATCCCCCTGTGCCCAAACCTGAGATTCATGGGTAATTCCAAAATTAAATACAGCAAAAAAAGGAGCGCCTTCAGGGCGATTTCGCCAGGTAGCCTCCCTGCTACTTTCATCCCAAGCTGAAGACAAAGTTTTGAAATTATAATCTTCTTTAGCATTATTGGTACAGTAATATCCTGCAGCTCTAAGGTACTCGGTAAACATCCGGACTTGGCTAGGTACAATAGGAGAATAACTAGATATATTAGCATCAGGCTGATTAGCTGGATTATATGCATTAAAAGTCCTCATATTATGTGTACCTAAGGAAGAAGGATACATCCCTGTTATAATGGCGCTTCGGGCAGGAGCGCAAACTGGAACCGGAGCATAGGCGTTTTCGTACACCACTCCATGTAGGGCTAGAGAATCCAAATATGGGGTATTGGCAGTAGGATTCCCATACATACTGTAAAATTCAGGTGACTGATCCTCCGCTACAAGCCATATTATATTTGGAAGCTGGTTCTCCTTTTCCCGAAGGGTATCCTCAGGGGAACATCCCATCCAAATATTCAGAAAAATTACCAACAGAAAGAGATAAGCGTTTCTCATTAAGTTTTTATTAAAAGTGCACAGTAAAGTAAATTTACAAAAAATATGATGTCCCATTATAGTAACTTGGTCCATTCAAAACCCTGACATGGAAATTTTAAAACTCATTCCGGACGTAGCGTATGAAACAATAGGAATTATAGCTGGTCTTATTGGTTGCTCTGTCATTGGCATTCAGGTAATTACGGAATACAAACAGCACCATAGATCGAGTCTTTCGTACGCCTTTTTATTCGGCTGGCTAGGTATTTATATGTTTTGGGCCATATACGGAATTCGTTACGAAGCACTGGCCTTATTCATACCCAATACGATTGCTTCCATTTTGCAGGTAGCGATGATTGTAGTCATCCTTCAAAAAAATAAAAAATACCCTCCTCAAGAATAGGACTCTTCCCGGTCTAACTAGAATAGGAAAAATGCCCACTCAAGAGTTAAAAATAGTTTGCTATATTTAGGTAAAACCTAAGTACTATGAGACTTTTTCTTTCAACCATCCCCTTATTGGTTTTTTCCTGCACAGAACTACCCCGAGAAGAATTTTTGATAGACCACCCTGGATTATCTGATAAGGTCGAAATCATTCGCGACGAATATGGAATCAATCATATCTATGCTAATAACCAAGACGATTTATTTTTTGCGCAAGGATATGCTGCAGCAGCAGATCGACTTTTTCAATTTGAAATTTGGCGCCGACAAGCCACCGGGACTGTAGCAGAAATATTAGGTCCTAGAGAGCTAAAAAGAGATATCGGTACTCGTTTATTTATGTTTAGAGGCCAACTCCAAGAGGAGTTTAACTACTACCACGATGAAGGTGAACGGATAATGGAAGCCTACACCAATGGAGTAAATGCCTATATAGAACAAGTGTGGAAAGATACGACCTTACTGCCCATTGAATTTAAAATACTTGGAATTCAACCTCAAAAATGGACTCCGGAAGTAATTATCTCCCGACATCAAGGGCTTTTAGGAAATATTAACGATGAACTAAATATAGGAAGAGCGGTCGCTGCTACAACCCCAGACGTCGTTAAAGCATTAAAATGGTTTCACCCTAAAGATCCAGATATTCAACTAGATCCATCGATTACGGCTGAAATATTACAACCCGATATCCTAGAATTATACAACGCCTTTAGAAAACCGATCACCTTTGAGGCAGAAGATATCACTCCAGCATACCGCAAGAATATTCCTACTGCGGTAGGTCAACTGGATGCCCTTTCGGGAAAAGAAAAAGCTGTAGAATTTGATTTGGAGGATAAATTTTCCATCGGAAGCAACAATTGGATAGTCTCAGGCTCAAAAACTGATGACGGATTCCCCGTCATGGCCAATGATCCACATCGAACCATTGCTAATCCTTCCTTGAGATATATGGTACACCTCAATGCCCCTGGCTGGAATGTGATTGGAGGTGGTGAACCGACCATTCCGGGAGTATCTATTGGACATAATGATTTTGGTGCCTGGGGACTTACCGTGTTTTCAACTGATGGAGAAGACCTTATGATCTATGATATTCATCCCGAAGACAGTACTCAATATTGGTATAAAGGAGAGTGGAAAAAATTTGAAATCCTTCTAGATACTATTAAGGTAAAAGGAGCTGAACCGGTACCCGTAGAAATGTTTTACAGTGTTCACGGCCCAGTTACCTTAATCGAAAGATCTCTTGGAAAAGCCTATGCCGTTAGATGTGCCTGGTTAGAACCTGGAGGAGCCCCCTACTTAGCCTCACTTAGAATGGATCAAGCTACCAATTGGGAAGAATTCAAAGCTGCCTGTAGCTACAGTCATATCCCTGGCGAAAATATGATATGGGCAGATATCCACGGAGATATTGGTTGGCAAGCAGTAGGCATTGCACCCATAAGAAAAAAGCATAGCGGACTGGTTCCCATACCTGGAGATGGAAGATTTGAATGGGAAGGATTTTTACCGATTTTAGATAAACCCAATATCACTAATCCCGTATCGGGGTACTTTGCAACTGCTAATCAGAATGTCACACCCGATAGTTATAAATATTGGGATGCAATAGGATTTTCTTGGTCCGATCCTTTCAGGGGGGATAGAATTCAATCTTTTTTTGAAAGTAAACAAGATTATACCATGGATGATATGCAGGCATTGCAAACGGATTATTACGCTTTGGCTGCAGATGATTTGATTCCTTTGCTTGCAGATTTATCGGTCAAAGAAGAATATCGAGAGGTTAAAGATACCCTCATGAACTGGGACCATTATTTAAGTCCCCATTCCATAGGGGGTGCCATATATAATGAATGGGAAAATCAGATCCGTAAATTGGCGGCTGAAAACTGGGTTCCAGAAATTCTTCAACCGCATATCAAAAGTTTACAACTTACTTCTATCATTGCACAGCTTAAAGAGGGTAATCCTCCGCTTCCTACCATATCAGATTTCAGCGTAGAATCCTTCCTATCTCAAAGCTTTCACCGTGCAGTAGAATCACTTATTCATCGAGGAGGAACGGACCTAACCCAATGGCAATACGGACAAACGGCCTTTAAACATGCCTTTATTAGGCATCCTTTAGGAGATTTGGTACTAGATTCTTTATCTCAAATATTAAATGTAGGACCATTACCTCGTGGAGGAAACGCCTACACGGTTGGATCTACAGGAGGAAATTATCAGCAGTCGAGTGGAGCTTCATTCAGGGTGATTATCAAGGTGGGAAAATGGGATGAATCCATTGCCATGAATGCTCCAGGACAATCGGGCATTCCAAATCATAAATTTTACCAAAATCTATTTCCTATATGGGCTAAGGATCAATATTTCCCACTTTGGTTTGATCGATCAAATATCTTACATCACCAGAGTGAAATCAAAATCCTTAGCCCCAAATAAGATTTTTAATGGTTATTTTTGATTAGGTACTGGAGGAGGCCCTTCGACCATTGCTTCGTAAACATCTGTGCCTTTTCGTTCTTGGTATTCCGCCTTGACCTTTTCTACCAAATCTGGTTGTTCGAATAAATCAGCCATGGTCATTGCCATTGCTTTGGCTGCATAAATCATTCCTTTGTGACCAATACTCATCCCTCCGCAGGCTACTACTGCCCAAGAGTGCCAGGGAGTACCCTTTGGAGCTGTGGTCACCCCTAAATTTATATTAGCTACATTCCAACTGACATCTCCCACATCTGTTGAGCCTCCCCCAGGGTGTTCTTTAGTATCTTTTAATGGCTGAATATTACTATCCATACCTACTTCTGGTTTGCCGGTTGCTTTTTGAATTCCTTTTCCAAAAGCAATTTCTTCTTCCGTATAAGTAATCGGCCCCAATAATTCCAAATTGGATTGCATGATTTCACCTCCTGCTCTATTGACCAAAACTTCGTAAATTCCTGAAATCAAACTAATCTTATAATCTACATTAGCCATTATTGCAGCCCCTTCCGCCATTCTCCTGAGCTGTTGGTAAACCGGCATCATAGTCGTTCTTTTGGTATCTCTTACTCGCATCCATAATCTCGAATAATCTGGAACCACGTTAACTACTTGGCCTCCGTCTTGAATATGATAATGCATTCTAACTGTAGGTTGCACATGTTCTCTATAATAATTCACTCCTGTAGTGTACAACTCCAGTGCGTCTGAAGCAGAACGACCATTCCATGGGTCTGCTGAAGCATGGGCTGCTTGTCCAAAAAATTCAATTTTAAAATCAATTAAAGCGAGCGAACTTTGAACATCTGCTTCTGTATTGGCTGCAGGATGCCAACTGATATTTACATCTACATCGTCCCAAAGACCAGCTTGAACCATCCATATTTTACCAAAATATTTTTCTTCACTAGGGGTTCCGAAAAACTTAACAGTTCCTTTTAAATCACCACGCTCAATAGCTTCCTTAATCGCTATTGCTGCTCCTAAACTTGCTGCACCAAATAAATTGTGTCCACATCCATGACCTGCTGCCCCTTCCTGTAGGGGATCCTTATCTGGACTGGCTTTTTGAGACAAACCCGGAAGGGCGTCGAATTCACCTAATACACTGATAATGGGACGTCCACTGCCATAGGTAGCCACAAATGCTGTCGGCATTCCCGCCACACCCATTTCTACTTTAAAGCCATTCTCTTTGGCATAATTAGATAATAATTCAGCTGATTGGGTCTCTTCTAAAGCTGTTTCTGCTAATGCCCAAATTTGATCACTAATGTTAATTAACCGACTCTGATGGTTTTCTATACTCGATACAATTTCTTGTTTGACTCCAGACAACTGGCCTTGAGAATCCAAACTATAAAGGAGTATAATTGGGATAAAAAAGAGGTAATTGTTCTTCATAGGTATTTTCTTTCTTGGAAAAATACCATTTCTTTTATGGATTACTGAATCTTAATGATTTTTTCTTGAGAAGAGGTTATCCCATTAAAAAAACTAAGATTATACACTCCAGCTGGCAAATCAGATAAATCTAAATCAAATTGAAAAGGAGGTGCTAATTGTGCATTAGATTTCCTAAGGGTCCTACCTAATCCATCTGTAAGGATCCAATGAACTTTGTCTTCGCAAATCCCTTCTAGTGAAACCATAGTATTAGCAACTACTGGATTAGGAGATATTTTAGTTTGAAGACACCATTCATTAGTTACATTGGCTACCGGAGTAGTACTTCCGGATTTAATCCCTTCTATAGATATCTCCGCAAGCCCCGCACATATATTTCCATAAGTTTCCTTTACTGTAACTAAGACATATCGAGCCTCTACATCTTCTAAATCAGGCCCTACTATCCCCTCATAATTGGGAAGTCCAGTTGCTTGGGGCAGCGATACTGTTTTTAAATAAGACCAATTTACCCCATCTACCGAATAATCGATATCTGCTGATTTTATACCGGAGGACAATTGATCGGGATAATTGAAATTCCACCAATGAGATCCTTGTAATCTGTAGTTTTCCCCTAAATCTATCATCAACCAATGAGAAGCGCTTCGTGATGGATTGGGATTGGTCTTCATTTCACAAGCATACCAGCCGTCAAACCAATTGGTGCTGTGTTGATTGGGAAAACACTGTCCTATTAAATCAAAACTGATAAAACATATACCTATAAAAAAACTACAAAATCGATATCGCATTGCATTAAATTTTAGTAAACGACTTAAATATAGTTAGAATATTTCAATCCTTTTAAAGATATAACATTATAATGTCGGAAATAAGACTAGCTTTTTAACGTTCCTTTTAAATTAAAAGTATTATTTTTAAATCATACATCATCTCAAAACCTAAGTTCTAATAAGTTTATGAATTTTAACTTCTCTATTTTCCTCTGCTTATTTGCACCATTTTCTCTTTATCCACAAGAAATTGAAATCTTTGGAGGCAATGGTAAATCTCCCCATCAAATAATGGTTAGCGACCAATCCTTCGTTGTCTACAACATAGAACCAGGAGATAAAACGGACATAATGAACGGGAAGGGAATGACTAATCATCAAAACCGAATGGGAAGGTTACTAAGGCAAGCAACCCTTGGATTGACTGAAGAGGATATGTTAACTTATTACAGTGACACTCCTGAGCAATGGATCGATAATCAAATGAAATTTCAACCTTATAACTTTGTGGATTTTTCAAATGCCATTGTAGCACAGACCAGAGGCTATCTGCAAGAGCGAACTGAGGAAGAAATTGAGTTTCTTTTGCCCTATCAATCGTGGGAATTTAGGGTGGCTTGGTGGAAATATCTTATGGAAAGTAAAGACCATTTAAGGCAAAAAATAGCTTATGTTTTAAGTCAGATTTTTGTTATATCAGACGCTCCTCAGCAAATTTTTGACCATGGGGTGGGATTAGCCAGTTATACTGGCTTATTAACCAATCATGCTTTTGGCAACTTCCGGGATTTACTTTTCAAAATATCCCTGCACCCATCTATGGGTATTTTTTTGAGTCATTTTAACAATTCCAGAGAAATACCCTATCTCAATATTCACCCTGATGAAAACTATGCTCGGGAGATCATGCAACTTTTCACCATAGGACTATATGAACTAGAATTAACAGGCATACCTAAAAGAGACGAAGAAGGCCATTTAATTCCAACTTATGACCAGGAGGATATCAGACACTTAGCAAAAGTGTTTACGGGATTGGGACCAGGAAAAGCAGGTCTGTTTGCTCCACCTAACCAAATTCCATATTTTGGAATGGGCCGATTCAATACGGATTTTACCCATCCCATGGTGATGTATGAAGAATATCACGATAAAACTGAAAAGACTATTGTTGGGGATTTTGTGATCCCAGCCAATCAAAAAGGTATGGAGGACATTGAATTAGCTATTGATCATCTTTTCAATCATCCTAATGTTGGCCCTTTCTTAGGCAAACAACTTATCCAAAAATTAGTTACCAGCAATCCAAGTCCTCAATATGTTAAGGATATTGCCTTAGTTTTTAATAATAACGGTAAAGGAGAACGCGGAGATTTAGGGGCAGTCATTAAAGCAATTCTATTACATCCCGAGGCAAGCTCTTGTGCCTCTCTATTAGATCCCCAACAAGGTAAAATGCAAGAGCCTTTCATCAGATATTTAGAATTTCTCAAACTCATCCATCTTCAGCCTCATGATGAAGATGGCTCCACTTTCTACAGCGGAGGTGAAGTAGAATGGATGACTACCCAAGATTTATTCAGGGCACCAACTGTATTTAATTTCTACAAGCCCAATTTTAGTCCTAATGGCCCCTTACGGGAAAAAGGGCTTCTAGGGCCTGAATTCCAAATTCATAACAGCACTACCAGTTTAACCCTCATTAATCATTTTCACTATATGTCAAATGAAGATTATGGGATGGGGTATTCTTGGTTAGCTAATCCAAATGAAGAAGGGTATTATAAAAGTGATAAATCTTATTTGCTTAAATATACACCAGATGCAGAGGCTTTAGTAAATAAAATTGATCGCTTGTTGACCAGAGGACAAATGACCACAAGAACCAGAGAAATAATAAAAACCGCAATAGAAGATATTGATATTTGGGATGGAAATGCAGAAGAGGAAAGGTTGGCCAGAGCACTTTTCCTTACTTTAATATCCCCCGATTTCGTCATTTTAAAGTAGTAACAAATGAAAAGAAGAAATTTTATTAAAGCAGCAGGTTGCACGGGTATGGGTTATCTCACCTTGTTTAATTCAGCGATAAACTTAAAAGCGATGGGATTAGCTGCTTTAGATAACTCTGGTTTAACGGATGATTACAAAGCATTGGTCTGCATCCTTCTAGCAGGTGGCAATGACAGCTACAACATGCTCATTCCACTAGATAACGAGGAGTACAGAGATTACGCTACCACTCGGAGTAATATGGCTTTAGATAGATCAGAGATGATTACCTTAAATCCCAATAATACCGATGGACGAACATATGGTCTGCATCCTTCCATGACAGAAATTGAAGATTTATTTGCTTCAGGTGAATGTACCTTCATCAATAATGTGGGCACTTTAGTTGCTCCAACCTCCAAAGCAGATTATATGAGAGGTTCAGCTAGAGTTCCTCTAGGTCTTTTTTCTCATGGTGATCAAGAAAATCAATGGCAATCTGGTCTCACTACAGAAAGATCGATTACTGGTTGGGGAGGTAGAATAGCCGACCTTCTAAAAGATCAAGCGGGCAATGATAAAATTTCAATGACCCTTTCCCTAGGTGGTAATAATCTATTTCAGCAGGGGGTAGAGGCTTTTCCATTTACCTTAAACCAGCATTCGGGAAGTGATTTACTTTGGGCTTATGATAGGGATAATCCTTGGAATTTAGAGAGTCAGGCTATTAAAAGTTTAATCTATCACAATTACGAAGATGCTTTTAAAAAAACCTATGTGGATGTGATTTCCAATGCGCAAGAAAGTGGGGAAATTTTATTAGATGCTTACGCGCAAAGAGATCGCTTCAACGATCATTTTGATGACAATCATCTTGCAAGGAGCTTAAGAATGATTGCTAATGTAATTGCCTCTAGAAAAGTATTGGGTGTTAAACGGCAAATATTTTTTGCAACTATGGGAGGTTTTGACTACCACGACGAACTTTTCAATAACCAGGCAAGGGATTTGAGTACCGTTTCAAGGGCTATTGGTGCTTTTCAAGCAGCGATGAAAGAATTGGGAGTCAGCAACCAGGTTACCTCCTTTACCATTAGTGATTTTGCTAGAACGCTCACCTCTAACGGCAACGGAACTGATCACGCTTGGGGTGCCTCCTCCTTGGTAGTAGGGGGAGCTGTTAGAGGCACTAAATTCTATGGTCAATACCCCTCTCTTAAACTAGATGGAGATTTGGATGTAGGCAATGGCATCATCCTTCCTACTACTTCAACTGATGAATACTTTGCAGAACTAGCGCTCTGGTTTGGCGTTTCTCCGGGGGAATTAAGCACAGTATTTCCTTCTTTGAATAATTTTTACGATTACCAAACAGGCACTGCGCCTCTTGGGTTTTTACAGATATAATTCAAGTTCATGAGTTTCAGGTTTTTATTATTGGTATCCATTCTAGTATTATCCGCTCCCTTATTAAGCCAAGAGTCAAAGGTGTTTGGTGGTTTAGGAAGTCCACCTTACCAAATAATCTCTAGTGACATCACTCCTCTGAAGGATTACCTCCCATTTGTGGATAAGAATAAGGTAATGGATGGCTCGGGCATGAATAATCAAGCCAACATAATGAATCGACTGATGCGGCAAGCCAGTATGGGATTGACGGAAGTTCAAATGGAAACCATCAGAAATACAGAACCCACCTCCTGGATAACAGAGCAGTTGGAGATTACACCAATTAATTTTTTAGACTATTTCAATCAAGTAGTAGAAGAAACCAGAAATTATAGATTACAGTATAGCTCAGAGGATTTTGAATTTGGATCAAGAACCAGCACTGAAGAATTCAGAATAGCTTATTGGCGTTATTTAATGGAACATGCTGACTTTTTGAGGCAAAAGGTGGTTTATGCTTTGAGTCAAATTTTTGTGGTATCCGACATGGTTGGTCAGATACAAGACCATGGAGAAGGCTTAGCTAGTTATACAGAAATTTTATCCAAAAATGCATTTGGGAATTTTAAAAATCTCCTCAGAGACATTACCCTTGAACCTATTATGGGCATGTTCCTAAGTCATTTAAATAATTCAAAGGAAATACCCCATTTAAATATTCATCCCGATGAGAATTATGCTCGAGAAATCATGCAGTTGTTTACTATTGGACTATTTGAATTGGATTTAAATGGCATCCCAAAAAGAGATGGAGAAGGTCAGTTAATTCCTACCTACGATCAATCTGACATTAAAAACTTAGCTAAGGTGTTTACGGGTTTGGGGCCGGGTAAAACAGGTCTCTATGCGTCTGAAGAAATGATGCCAAATTTTGGAATGGGTCGTTTTTTAACTGACTTCACCTATCCAATGGCTATGTATGAATCCTATCATGATCAAACTGAAAAAATAATTGTAGGCAATTATGTAATTCCTGCCAACCAAGCTGGAATGGACGATATTGAATTGGCATTGAACCATTTATTTAACCATGCCAATGTAGGGCCGTTTATTGGCAAACAACTTATCCAAAAATTGGTAACCAGTAACCCTAGCCCTGATTATGTAGAAGATATCGCTGCGGTATTTAATGATAATGGTCATGGAATTAGGGGAGATTTGAAAGCAGTAGTCAAAGCCATTTTATTACATCCAGAAGCCAGGTCATGTGAATCTTCACAAGATCCAAGTTTTGGTAAATTACAAGAGCCATTTTTGAGATATTTGACACTGATTAAATCTATTGATTTACAGCCTAATGAGAATGGAGAAATCTTCTATAATGGTCAAGATGTTTTTAAAAGAACTACCCAAAATTTTTTGAGAGCGCCAACTGTTTTTAATTTCTATAAACCTAACTATTCCCCTTTCGGACCATTGAGAACAAATAACTTAATGGGGCCGGAATTCCAAATTCACAACAGCACAACGAGTATTGATATGATAAATGGCATAGAGGAAATAGTAAAAACAGAATACGGTATGAATTATAGTTGGGAAGTCGATGTTGAAGGGGGATTTTATAAGAATAACTTTGACCACTTTAATTCCTTTTCTAACGATAATGAAGCCTTAATCAATTATATAGACCAACTATTTACCGGAGGTCAAATGACCCTGAGAACAAGAGATATTCTTAAAAATGCACTCATTCAGTTTGATATAAAGAAGCCCAACCAAGATGATAAAAAAGTGCGATTAGCGGTTTTTCTCACCCTTATTTCCCCGGACTTTGCTATCCTAAAGTAGAATCCTTGCAATTAGGTATTAAATTTTAAAGAACATAATTATTTGTTCTCTCGTTTTAAAAATAAATGCTACCATGGATGAAATTATAGGAGGAGGATTGTTAATCATTTTTCTTTTTCAGCTGATCATCTTATTCAGAAGTTTCCGAAGCAATATCCAACCGATCATACAGGCAGTCCGCAAAGAAATGCAAGAAGAATTGAGATCTAACCGATTAGAGTTGAATGCTGCTTTAAAAGATAATCGCATGGAATTATCACACTCCATGAAAGAATTTAGAGAGGAGTTTTCTAATAAAGTCAATGAGTTCAATCGACTGCAAAAAGAGAAATTTGTTGATATGTCGGTCCGGCAGGATTTATTAATCAAAACTACAGAAACTAAATTGGAACGAATGCGGGAGACCGTTGATGAAAAACTACATAAAACACTAGAAGAGCGTTTGGGTCAGTCTTTCAAAATTGTTAGCGAAAGGTTGGAAGCTGTACAAAAAGGATTAGGAGAAATGCAGCACTTAGTTAATGATGTAGGTGACTTGAAAAAGGTACTCAGCAACGTAAAAACCCAGGGGGTGTTAGGAGAAATTCAACTCAGTCAAATATTAGAGGAAATCATGGCTCCAGAACAGTATGTAGTAAATTTTAAAACAAAGCAAAACAGTTCTGATTTCGTAGAATTTGCCCTCAAATTACCAGGTAAGGAACAAGTGTATTTGCCTATAGATGCTAAATTTCCACAAGCTCCTTATGTCGAATTATTGGATGCTTATGAGGCCAATGACAAATCACTCATAGATATAGCAATCAAAACCTTAACACAACGCATAAAGCGCTTTGCTAAAGATATTCACGATAAATATTTAGATCCACCATACACAACGGATTTTGGAATATTGTTTCTTCCTTTTGAAGGGCTCTATGCTGAAATCGCCAGAAATCCCGATTTATTGGCCATTTTACAAAGAGATTATAAAATAATTGTCGCTGGACCTACCACCCTTGCTGCTATGCTCAATAGTTTGCAAATGGGCTTTAAAACTTTAGCCATTCAAAAAAGGACAAGTGAAGTATGGAAAATATTAGGTAGTGTAAAAACAGAATTTGGTAAGTTTGGCGCTGTATTAGATAAAGCACAGAAAAAACTGCAGGAAGCTAATACCGAATTAGATGAGTTGGTGGGTAGACGAACTCGGGTAATGTTAGGTAAACTTAACGAGATAGAGCAAGGAACCCTGCCTGAAGAAGATCAAAGCAAAAGTTAGGTTTTGGTCAACTAATTTTCACTCAAGATTTCTGCTCTTCGGAAAGCAGCCCATGCCCCATCTGCTATGTGATTTGACAAATTGCTTTGTAAAAAAACTTCAAGGGCCGCTTCTGTAGTCCCTCCTTTGGAAGCCACTTTTTTGATCCATTCTTCACAACTTAAGGCATTTTGCTGAAACAACTGTAGCGCTCCACTAAATGTATGACTCACCAGTAATTGAGCTTGGGCCGTTTCAAAACCTAATTCTTTTGCGGCTTGAATCATAGCATCCATGAAATAATATACATAGGCTGGTCCTGATCCAGAAATAGCTGTCGCAGCATCTATCATTTTTTCCTCATCAACCAAAAGCGTTTTTCCTGTGGTCGCCAATAAATTTTGAACCGTTCCCTGTTCTAGTCTTGTTACTTCATCCGTGGTGGTAAAAACGGTCGTTCCGGAACCAATTTGAGCTGGAAGATTTGGCATTGCTCTTATAATTTTACTCAC
>JBEAPR010000077.1:0-11591 GCA_041164265.1 Bacteroidota bacterium
TAAAATTAAATTCCATACCAGATGGAAAAGTGCAAAACTGGACAATTATTACAGTATAGGTTTCCTAATGTGATCCTTTTGTCTTAATCAATTTTCTAGTCTCCATACCCTTCGAGTTGTGCATTCTAAAAAATAAAATGCCTGGTGGAATACCAGATATATCAATCCTATTTGTTCCAGTAGTCAGTGAAGTTCTAATCAGTACTTGTCCTAACGAAGAAATCACCTCTAAAATTGTCGATTCTTCTGATGAATTTTCTAGTATGACAAAATTATCAAAAGGATTGGGATATATAGCAATGGGTAATTTCAAAATTTCATTTCTAGAAGTACTTTCACACCCAAGGGTTTGAAAATTAAGAGTGTCGGTAGGGGCGCTTTTTCCGAAGGAACAAACCCCTTCCATTACCATACTGTAATTTTGGCAATTCGAAAGCTCCTCAATCAAAATAGGTTCGTTCACTCCCAACCCAAAGCGATCTATCTCAGCGGAATCTCTAATGAGCGTCAGAAAAATGGAATCGACAAGGTCATCTGAAGTGGTCAAAAGGAATACATGGTTATTTCCCACCAAAAAGTCGTTGATAACTGGCGTTGGGCAATCTGGACAAGGGTCGCATATTGAAGAGTCTTGTTTAATATGAATGGTCTGTTGATGTAGAATTGATCTCCCACAATTATCGGTAAAAGTCCATCCAATGACAAGTGAATCACCACATAAGCCAAAAGACCCAGATTGAATGCTACCTGCTACGCTTCCTTCGATGAGACAAATCCCTAGTTCGGAGTTGGTATAAACCAAATCGGGAATGGAGTAGTTTGCCGCTTCCTCGCAAGTGAGGGTGTCGGGAGCTGGCGGATTGATCCAATCGGCAATAGGAGCGGGCGCTAAAGTAATATCTTGAGAGTAGGTCAGGACTCGTTCATAAGGATCGAGATAAGTCCAGATGGCTTGAGCAGTGCCTCCACACTCTGAAATATTATCATCCATTATTGTTCCGTTGACCATTCCATCCATCTTACAATTGCCATCCATACCATTGCTGAAAGCTAGTGCTGGAAGCACATAATTTTGAAGTCCCATACAGGTCATAGAGGTATCAGAGGGAGTTACAATGAATTGAGGGACCTCTGGTAAAGTAGAGATAAAAAAGGTCTGACTCCAATCACTGGTAAGGCTTTCACAAGTAGATTGAATTTGAAACTGGTATTCCGTGCAGGTGGATAGATTATCAATTACCGTTTCCGGATCCACATTTCCGATTAAGTTCCAATTGGTAGCCCCTACCTGCTGATATCGGATATTGAAGGTATTATCCCCCTCTAATTCGTTCCAATGAATAACCAATTGATTTTCACCTGCTGTAAATTCAATGTTTTGCGGCGGCTCACAGGTCAGACAAGGTGAACACCAACTCCCTCCACAATCTATCCCAGTCTCATCTCCATTTTGAATGCCATCTTCACAAGTAAAACAACCGGAAGTCCTTAAAGTAAAAGTGCGACTCCATGGGCTGAGTTCCCCCTCGCAGATGGATTGAATCTGATATTCATAGGTCGTACAAGGATACAAATCATAAACATTGAAACCAGCCCCGAAACCATACCCATACAAGTATTCAGTGGAATCTTTTTCTCGAATTCTAACATTGTATTCAGTAGCCCTTTCTGGATTCAACCAATTGACGGAGGCCGTAGAGTCAGTAACGCTGCTAAAGGTAGCTACTACCGGACTACAAGGTGTACAACCGCTTGTCTTTCCGATATAAGTACCGCTCCAAATACTACTCGTTGAGGTACAGTTACTCCTAATTTGGAATTCATATTCTGTACATTTTTGAAGCCCATTCAAATTAGCATCGTTGTCAAGGCCATTGCCATAAATCCAAGTTATATTCCCTTTTTTTCTTGCCCTTACATCAAAGTTTTGAGCATTATCAGGAATAGCCCAGAGCAGATATATACTAGAGTCTGTAGTGGTAATCTGTGGAGTCATCGGTGGATCGCATTCCTCTTCACATGGCCCACAATTGCTCCCTCCGCAATCGATTCCCGTCTCCTCTCCATTTTGAATGCCATCCATGCAAGTAGGACATCCCGAAGTGGTTACTTCAAAAAGGACACTCCAATCGCTAAAAGACCCATTACTGCAATTACTTTGAATCTGAAATTCATACAGACTGCATGAAGCCAATTCGAAATAGGTAAATCCATTAGCAAAATTATTAGCGATGTCCCAGGCAACGGAATCTTTTGGTCTAACCCTAATGTTATAATCTTCGGCATTGAGCAAATCCGACCAACCCACAGAAAATCTATCTTCGTCAATACTTATGGTTACATTCTGAGGTGCAGCGCAAGACACTGCACAAGGTTGGCATTGACTTCCCCCACAATCAATTCCTGTCTCCTCTCCATTTTGAATACCATCTTCACAGGTATTAATTATAATAGAAGATAAGCAATTGGCAGATTGGACGGCATTGAATAGTACATTTTGAACCAGTGGATGAAATCCTCGAGTGAAATTGATGCCTACATTACCAATTTGGTTGCAATAGCTCATAATGGTTCCTCCATTGACAGGAAGGGTACCTCCACAATCGGATGCTATGCCCTCCGCAAGAAAACCACAGTTGTCGATGGCTTGGTTGGCAACATTGTCAATCGTCCAAAAGCAATCGTGTGTATGGGGGGCTCCAATATTATGTCCTAGTTCATGGGCTACAACCCCTACCGTCCAAGAATACAACCAATTGGAGGGATCATCTTCTATGCTAAAGGCATTGTATCCTGTAGCAATATCACTGTAACCATATCGATAATCTTCATTGCAAAGTACATCCAAATAAGCAATTCCACCGTTACCTTCATCCAACGCTACAAGATGAGTTAGGTCTCCATTGGGGGCAGTAAAATTCGTTCTTAAATGGGATAAAATCTCATCACTCTCAGTCTCTGGAAAACCATCGGGATTTTGAAAAACTGTAATACCAGACATTTGTAGGTACATTCCAGCTCTTTCATATAAGGCCGCCACGGCGGCAAAAAACCCCGATATGTAATTAACTGTATTTTGTACACTGCCCTTATTGAGATATAAATCGTGGTCTGCTACAAAATGCACCTGAACCACAGGGGTATTACCCAACGGTAATTTCTTGATTTGTGGTATTTTGACTGAGGGTTTATTGGCAGGAATCAAATAATCTCCTTCTCCAAAACCAGAGCTGGCATCCAACTCTTCTGTATAGTAAATGAAGTGATCGGCTGCAGTTTTATTGATCTGGATCGGCTCTATGACAAGGGTACCCTTTTCGGGTATTTCAATGAATCCATTAATGGAGGCTTCAGATACAGATACCACACAAAAACTATTAGGATGATTGAGGACGGTCCCACTGAATACCGAAGGGGCTTTTGCAATATTCAAGGCCTTCCCAGATTCATTTTGAACCAAAAACCTATCTGAAAATAACTGGTAAGGTTCCAGTTGCAAAATAAATTCGGCATCTAAATAATTGATCTTAAGGAATTTTTCCTTTAATGGATCTAATTCCTTGTGGTTTAATTGAACCATCTCGTAATCTTGGCTGCTGCCTTTACGCTTTTCCTGCGAAAGTTTGGTAAAAAGAGATGGAATGGAAGAGCGATCTAAGTCTGATATTTTTTGGGAATGAGCGGGCAAACAAAACAAAAGACAGATTATTGCCCAATGGATTTTAGATGACATTGGCAGTATTTTAACAAACAATATAACCAATAATATATTCCATTTAAAAATGGCTCATCCCCGGAGTTGGTTAATTCTAGTGAAGTATTTTGTTTATTCTTAGTTAGGGAAATATAAATAACCGCAGAAGATAATTTATATATAAGACATAAGAGGGTCAGTAGTATTTGAATAGGTATTAAAAGTTAGATATTTTTAACAAAAGTCTATAACCTGGTTGACTTACCTCAATTTCAGGGAAATCGCTTTTTAATTTTAAATATTTAGAATTGAAAGATTGTATAAACCTATTCTGTACTATGGTTCCTTTTGATATTCTAGTAAAATGCTCTTTGGGAAGTATATCCTCTAATTCCCTTAGAGTGGAGCGGTGCAATATCTTTTTTTTACTTTCTAAGGTTAATTGAACATAATTGTCTTCTTTTTGCAAATAAACAATTTGATTAAAAAAAATTTTATTCATTGTTCGTCCCCACTTTATCATAATATAATTCTCTTCTTGATAATTCAATGTCTTATCAAAATTGTTGAGTATAATTTCAATAGAGGCAAATAAATCCTCTTTAGAGAAGGGCTTAACTATATACCCGGAAGGCCTAGATAATTTAGCTCTAGATAAGGTCGCCTTATCACTATTTGCTGTAAGATAAATGAAAGGGATTTGGGGGTAATTTTCATTTAAAAATATCCCAAGATCTATACCGTCTTTAATGGAATTTAAATTGATATCTATTAAAAGTAGATTTATTTCATTGTTACTAATTAATTCCAAGCCTTCTTCGTAATTTAAAGCAGGCTCCAAAACATCATAATCTAAGTCAATGAGGATGTCTTCTATGGTAGCTGCAATGACCATCTCATCTTCAATTATGCCTATTTTGGGTTTTTTTTTCATCATTTCAAAAATAGACTTTTAGCCAAACTTGTGATTTAAAATGGTTGGATATGGACCATTTTAGGTTTATACGGATTAATTAGGTTCTTTTTATCGAAATTTCTTTGAAGTTTATACAAAAATACCCACCGTTTCGGTATTCATATCTGGCCTTTCCTCCTAATTGTTTGGCTAATCCTTTTATTAATTTAAGTCCTAAACTTTTGACTTTGTTAAAATCAATGCTCTCTTTTAAGCCAGGACCATTGTCTTGATAAATAAGTAAAAAGGTATCTTCCTCGGTTTTTGTAATGGTAACATGAACTGAAACTTCCTTGGTATCTGGTAAGCTGTGCTTGTAGGAATTGGTAAGGAGTTCATTCAAAATAATACTTAAAGGCACAGCGGTATCCACATCAAAATGCCAATTTAAATTACCCCCCGTGATGGCTAAGGTTTTTTTCTCGTTAGCAAACAAATCTTTTATTTGAAAGATTAAATCTTGAAAAAATTGCCCAAAATGAATAGTTGCCAGTTGTTCATTTTCATAAAGATTTTGGTGAATTAAAGCGATACTGTTTATTCTGCTTTGGCCTTCAATTAAAGCCCTCTGTCCAATTTCATCTATGATGGATTTTTTTTGAAGGTGCAAAAGACCGCTGATGATTTGTAGATTATTTTTAACTCTATGGTGAATTTCTTTTAACAGTAAATCTTTATCCTTTAGTGCTATTTTTAAATCATGGGTTTTTAGATTAATTAAATGATTCAAAGATTCATTTCTCTTTTTCAATGAATACGTTCTGAATCGAAAAATAGAAATAAAAACTACCAAAATAGCTAGTCCAAATGCCAGTTGATTTTCTGTTTTTTTGTGAAAAGGCTTAATCACAGTAATAGGAACCTTCATAATTACATCTCGCCATTTTCCTGTTGGATGACTAGCTTTTATTTCGATAATTTGATTGCCGTAAGGTAGTTGGAACAAGCGAATGTTATTTGAGCTTAAATTATTCCAGACACTTTCTACATTTCCAATTCTATAAGTATAATTTTTTTGGTCTTTCGTATAATTAAGTAATCTGAAATCTATGTTGAGGGATTGATCGTTGGGCTCAAATATTATTTTTTGTGAAAGCTGCCCCTCTCTGATTTGTCCTTTTTTATTCCGAATGGTTATAGCGTTTACGACCAAAGGAAAAGTTTCAACCTGTTGGCTTTTAATTTCAAAATCAAACGGATTAAAATTTGTAAATCCATTTATTGAACCAAAAATAATTAAAGAATCATTCACGTTTAAAGAAGATATTCTATTGAATTCAGTTTCTATCAAACCATCATCCAGGTCATAAAAAGTAGATTCCTTAGAAGATGGTTGGTAGCGAATAAGTCCACGATTAGAAGAAATCCATAGAAATCCTAATGCATCTTTTTCAATTCGGTATAATACAGAGGTGGGCCATCCAATTTCTTTAGATCCTAAAATTTCAGGATTTTCAATCCGCCAATTTTCCCAATCAGAATCAAATTTCAATAATCCTTTATTGGAGGCTGCAAACCATCCTTCTTCAGCCACCTCAATAAGATCGTAGATCACCGTATTCTGTTTTTCCCAAATTGGAATTATTAATTGTTGTAAGTTAATTAGGAACAAGCCGTTTTCGGCAACAATCAAAGTTTCACCTGAGGAGAGTGGAATGAATCGATAGGGGATAAAAGGATAAGTAGTTGAAATTTTGGATTTTAAAGGGTTGAATTGACGAGTTTCTAGATCATATTCTGCAATGGAACTTCTACTTCCTATTAATAAAGTTTTATTTCCTTTAGAGGCAATAGACCAAATTTCTTCTCCAAAAGTATTGGTTTCAGCCAATACCTTTTGCGAAAAGGGATCTATTTCAATTATTCGATCTGAAGCGATATAAATGGTACTATCGAGGGTAGCCATTGGAAATAAAATATTTTCGACAGAACAAATAATTTTTGCCGGTTTATCTTTTTCAAATAACAATAGTTTGTTCCAAAAATTCGCATAAATATTTTTACTGCCTAAAGGAAATTCAATTAAGCCTCTGCATTGGTTAAGTAGTAAGTCGTTTTGGGTTTCCCTTGTATATTGATGTTGAAAAAAAATGGGTTTTATCTTAATTTTTAGTAAGCCTATAGAGGTACTGATCCAGAAAATAGAAGTGCCATCTTTTCTTATTTGATTAAAGCGGAAGCCTCCAAACTCTAATTGTTGTTCTGGTCCAAAAATCTTATAGCTCAGGGACTCGTTAAAATAATTGAGTCCATTTGTCGGAGAATTGAAGAAAAATTCTTTACTATTTATACTTTTTCCGTAAGCAGGCAATCCAGTAAAATCTCCAAAGTTGGATTCGCGGTTTATTGGTTCAATAACCCATTGCCCAGCGCTAAATTTCCATCTATAATTCAAATGGTCTTTCTCTAAATAAATTTCATTCAGTGAAAGATTACTATATAAAAAATTAAACTGTTGTTTAGGCAATAAAGTATCTATACCTTCTTTGTCTATATATAAATGTTGGCGAAAACTGATTAAGCTACCTATATCGGAAAAACTACTGTTTAATATTTCTAAATCGGTTGGCTTTTTACCTGTAAAAGTTCGACTTTTACGAATTCCATCTTTTCCTAACTTTAGATATTGTAAAGGTTGCTTAGTGATACAATGCCAGATTTCCTGTTGATCTTCTTTTTGAATCCATAATACTTTTGAAGAGGGAATGGATGATCCAGGAAGTATATAAAGTAAATTGGATATTTCAAAGGTATATGGATTTATACTTTGGAATACTGAATCTGCCAATAATTCAAAACTCCTCATACCATAAGTAATAATTATTTCATCATTTTCAGATAGGGTCAGATTGATTATTTTATTTCCATGTAAGCCATTTTTTTCCAAACTAAAATGAAGGAATTCCTGTCCATCATATCGGTTCAATCCATTATTGGTACCAATCCACAAATATCCGCGAGCATCTTTTAGGGTACAAAATATTTCATTGGCAGCCAAACCCTCTTTCAAAGTTAGCAACTCATACTCCACTGAAAAATTTGGTGGGTTGTTTCCAAGTAGCAGTGGTATAAAAAATAAAGAAAGTATTATTATCCTCATTTTTAAATATAAACTTAATTATATTGGAATAGTACAAAATGAAAACATTAAGCAATGAATTTGAAATTAAAAATTCTGTTTCTGAACTTTTTTTTAGTAGCGTTTTTTATCGACTTAAAGGCCCAATCTCCCAATATTGTAATCGTGTATATAGATGATATGGGTTATGGAGATGTTGGCCACCAAGGAGCTATAGATTATATTACTCCTCATTTTAATCAACTCTCCAGAGAAGGGGTTACCTTCAAACAATTTTACTCCCCTCAGGCGGTTTGCTCTGCTTCTCGGGCTGGTCTTTTGACGGGATGCTATCCCAATAGAGTTGGTTTTAGAGGGGCTATGGATCACACCTCCAAAGCAGGACTTCATCAAGAGGAAACTACCATAGCAGAAATGCTCAAGGTTAAGGGATATGCCACCGCTGTATTTGGCAAATGGCATTTAGGACATCGAGAGCCATTTTTGCCCACCCAACACGGTTTTGATGAATATTTCGGTATTCCCTATTCCAATGACATGTGGCCTAATCATCCGGTCTCAAAAAATTACTACCCACCCTTGCCACTTTATGAGAATGAAGCGGTCATCGATACCAACCCAGACCAAAGCCTATTCACTACCTGGTTTACCGAACACACCATAGATTTCATTCAGCGCCATAAGGACGAACCCTTTTTTGTGTACCTGGCCCATCCTATGCCTCACGTTCCTTTATTCGTCTCTGACAAATTTGCCGGCAAAAGTAAACAAGGCTTGTTTGGAGATGTGATGATGGAATTAGACTGGAGTATAGGTCAGGTTCGGCAGGCGCTCAAAGATCTGGGCTTAGAAGAAAATACTTTGTTTGTCGTCACCTCCGACAATGGACCTTGGCTAAACTATGGCAATCACGCTGGTAGCACAGGAGGGCTTCGAGAGGGAAAAGGCACTACTTTTGATGGGGGTCAAAAAGTGCCGGCAATGATGGCTTGGCCAGAGGTGATACCTCCCGGTAGTATCTCTAATGGATTGGCCAGTGCGATTGATTTACTGCCTACCATTGCTGAAGCGACAGGTGCTTCCTTACCCGAGCGCAAAATTGATGGCGTTAGTTTGATGCCTTTATTAAAAAATCCGGAGGGAGAGAGTCCTCGTCAAACCTTCCTCTATTATTATCGACAAAATAATTTGGAAGCGGTCCGACATGGAAATTGGAAATTGGTATTGCCCCATTGGGGCAGGACTTATGAAGGCTTCAATCCTGGTAAAGATGGAATGCCCGGAGGCGCTAATGAGCGACATAATTTTGAAGGAGGCCTTTACGACCTTCGCAGAGATCCCGGAGAACGCTATGATGTTCGCTTCGCCTTTCCAGAGGTTTATGCCCAACTGATGGCAATTGTAGAAGAGGCGCGCAATGAATTAGGGGATGCCCTAACGGGAAATGAAGGTTCCGCTAGGAGACCTTTAGGTCAAATGGAATAAAATAAAACCTTATGAGAATACTATTTATTATTTTAATTGGATTATTCTCCACATGCATTTTGGCTCAAGAATCTCATCAGTATCCCGAAAAGGATATCATAACAAGAGATTTAATTATGAGTAACAAAAAAAATAGATCTACCATTACAGTGGAGGTAGTGAATGGACGTGTATTTACAGGTGGTGATATTTGTCTGGGAACTGAAGAAGAAATTTTCGGAAGAGATAAAGGAGGCGTTATCGTGTTGAGTGGCCCGGATCTTTGGACAAACAGCGAAATACCTTATGAAATTGAAAGTGGACATATTTATCAAAGTCAAATTGAAGCTGCTATTGAAGAATACAATACGAAGACAAATATTTGTCTCTACCCCCGAGCCGGAGAAACAGATTATGTTAGATTTATTCAAGGATCAGGTTGTTGGTCTTATGTGAGTTCAATTGGGGGAATGCAAGAGATAAGTATTGGAATAGGCTGTTATTTAAAAGGTACTATTATGCATGAAATCTCGCATGCTGCAGGAATGTGGCACGAACAATCCAGAGCAGATAGAGATAATTATGTGACGATCAATACTGCCAATATTACTTCCGGAAGAGAATTTAATTTTGACATTTATAGTTATGGATTCGATGTAGGGTCCTATGATTATTCTTCTGTAATGCACTATTCAAAATACGCATTCAGTTCCAACGGGTATCCCACCATAAGTATCAATATGCCCCCTGGCCTTCCCTCCACTACCATTGGCCAACGGGATAGTTTGAGCAGTACAGATATTTTCACCCTCAATACCCTATATCCTCAATCCGGATGTCCCACCACTGATTTTGATTTGACTGAAGCTACCTACGGCTTTCCCCAGATCACTTCCAGAACTTTTCAAGATTGTGGTGATTTTTCTACTGAAATTCCCGTAAAAGCAGGTGATAGCGTAATTTTTAAAGCCGCTTCATCCATTACTTTATCCCCAGGATTTTCTGTTTCGGCAGGTAGTACATTTAGTGCATCTATTGCCGCATGTCCTAGCGCAGATGAGCGGACTGATAGACAGGGTGAAGTAGATTCCCTGCCTAGGATTACACTTAACGAAAAGCAGTCTTTCCAAGGATTTCAACAATGGAAAGTTAAAATATATCCCAATCCGTTTTCCTCCACCTTTAACTTTACTATTACCTCAAGTGAATATTTTCTTCAAGGATGGAAATTATTGGATCTTCAAGGAAAAGTTATAATGAGCCATCAGAAATTAAATAGTGATAATATCCAAGAAATAGAATTAGGTGCTGAATTAAATAACGGGCTATATTTTCTTCAGTTTGAAACCAAGGATTCAAAAGGAAATGCACACTTTCATACAGAGCGTGTGATAAAAAAATAAAAACATGAGAATATTTTTTGGAATAATAATGGGTCTTTACATCATCGGTTGTTCCCCATCACAAACAGAAGAAGGGCAAGTGGAAAGAAACGAACTTTTCCGACCCCAATTTCATTTTACTCCTCCATCCAATTGGATGAACGACCCCAATGGTATGGTTTATCTCGACGGAGAATATCACCTTTTCTATCAGCACAATCCCAATGATAAGGTTTGGGGCCCGATGCACTGGGGGCATGCCATATCCAAAGATTTAGTCCACTGGGAAGATCTCCCCATCGCTTTATACCCGGATTCCTTGGGTACCATTTTTTCAGGTAGCGCAGTTTATGACCACCATAATACTAGTGGATTGGGCAACAAAGAAAATCCCCCTTTAGTAGCCATTTTCACTCATCACGATGGCGAAAGTGCGGAGCAAGGTGCGGAGGATTTTCAAACCCAAAGCTTAGCCTATAGTACTGATAAGGGTCGGACTTGGGTCAAATACACAGGTAATCCGGTCTTACCCAATCCCGGTATAAGAGATTTTAGAGACCCCAAGGTGCATTGGCATGAAGCTTCTCAAAAGTGGGTGATGGCTTTGGCTGTTCAAGACGTTATTCATTTCTACAGTTCGCCCAACCTGATTAATTGGATGTTGGAAAGCACCTTCGGTAAAAATATAGGTGCCAAAAGTGGCGTATGGGAATGCCCTGATTTATTTCCCGTGGTAGCTGATGATGGCTCAACTCGATATGTCCTATTAGTAAGTATCAATCCCGGAGGCCCTAATATGGGATCGGCAACCCAGTATTTTGTTGGTGATTTCGATGGAAAGGATTTCACTGCCCAAGACAGTTTGATACGCTGGTTGGACTACGGGCCCGATAACTACGCTGGCGTCACTTGGTCGAATCTACCATCCGAGACTAACGGGCCGATTTTTCTTGGATGGATGAGCAATTGGCAATACGCCAATGCGACCCCTACTGCCCCTTGGAGAAGTGCCATGAC
>JBEAPR010000078.1:0-32565 GCA_041164265.1 Bacteroidota bacterium
GAATAGCGGGAACCTGTAACAACTGATATAATTTTTCTCCCAGCTCAATATCGGTTGCATTACCAGCGAAAAACAACATAGCAGCTAACTGTACCGTTGGATCTTCGTCATCTAATGCCCCTGAATTGAAAATCAACTCATCAGCCCCATCCACCTTTTCTAAAATCTGAATCGCTGCTCTTCTCAAAGAAGGAGCAGGATGAAAAAGTGCACTTCGAGCAGCTCCTATAGCATCTCCATTGCCATTGACTATTAATCCCAAACCATCAAGCGTCCATAAAGCGTGTAAGGCACTTGGCGCCAATCCCATATCATCGGTTGATTTGTCCTTTACCATTGCAACCAATGATTCCGTCACCTCAGTAGCTTTGCTCTCTACCAACAGCCTTTGAGCAGTAAGGCGCCAAAACATATTATCATTTTTCAAAGCAGCTACCAAACCTTCCGGATCATCTACTTTCAATTCTGGTGCCCTTGTCTGTTTGGTATTTTTAGGAACAATTCTCCATATCCTGCCATGGGATTTATCTCTTAAAGGATTGATGTAAGCATTACCATCTCCATTTTCCGCGTCAAAACCTCCCCATTTTTCTGTGGGAGTAGGGTTGTGTTGAACAATAAAATTATACCAATCCAAAACCCATACGGCTCCGTCGGGACCAGTTTTCGCCTCTACCGGAGAGACCCATTCATCGGAAGCAGCAAAAATATTGCCTCCATCTTTTTCCTGATAGCCAGAACCATTAGCTTCTATAATAGCTTGGTGAACCAAGCCACCCGTTGGTTCGCACACAAATGCAACCTGATTCCAATATTCCGAAGGAAGTAAACGAGCGGTATAAAAATTATGGCCAGCAGCTGCTGTATACCCACCAAAAACATCCACTTGCCTTACGTTAGGGGTTAAAGGCAACATGGCGTAATGCCCATCAATTTTTTCACTTCCCCTAAATCGACCTCCTTCCAAACCACGTAAATACTGATTGGGAACTCCCATGAATACACTGTGGGTATTATTGGCTGTAGAAGCAAAAATGGCATTGTCTTCGGTAATACCCAATCCCCAAGTATTGTTAGTGGTATTGGTTAAAAATTCAAAAGAAGTATAGTCTTTATCAAACCGATAAATCCCTTGACGGAATTCAAAACTATCTTCAAAAATTAATCCTTTGAACCCAGAATATCCCAATACACCATAAATATGATTGTCAATTCCATAGTGCAAATTAGAGGGGCCAGCATGAGTATCAAATACCCCCCATCCATCAATAATGACTTCTTTCACATCAGCAACGTCATCTCCATCAGTGTCTTGCAAAAATATAAATTGTGGGGCTTGAGATATCAAAATACCTCCGTTTACGAAAGTGAAGCTAGTGGGGATATTGAGATTTTCTGCGAAGACGGTAAACTTATCAGCTCGACCGTCTCCATCAGTATCTTCACAGATTTTTATTCTATCATCTCCAATTCCCTCTTCATCCCGAACGGTATTCGGATAATCTACCGTTTCCACTACCCAAAGCCTGCCCCTTTCATCCCAATTCATAGATATAGGGTTGATGATATTGGGCTCGGAGGCAAATAATTCAAAGGTAAAACCAGGGGGCACTTGAATATGCTTGGCAGATTCCTCAGGGCTCAAGGGCATTTGAAACTGAGGAGCAGGATCGCGTTTTTCATAATTAGGAATATTCGGCCTTGGTTCGTATTGTAGTTCTGGAATATCTGCAGCATAAGCCTCCCAATTGGCTCGCACCTGATCTTGGACCGCCCATACCATCCCGTTTAATATAAGCTGGTGAAATTCCGGTTGGGTCCATGTTCTTTCATCATGACCCGAAGCGGTATAAAACACTTTGCCTTTTCCGTAAGATTTGACCCATGTCCAGGGTTCCTTTTGACCATTCTCCTCCCGTTCCATCAGCACCTGAATGTCATCCGCCAACTTATGATGAACATAAGTTTCATCCCAGGAAGTAAATTCTTCGAGACCTGCCATCGCCGGATGATTAGTATCAATGATATTTGCACTAAAAGTAGCGGTATCGTGGGAGGCAAATTGGCCGCCGGTCATTTCGACAAACGCATCAGAGTTTCTAAAGCAGAAACTGGCACAGTGAATGGGAATAAAAGCATGCCCGTCTTTCACATATTGTATTAAAGCTTTTTCCTCACTAGGACCAATACTGTCGTGATTGGCATATAAAATTAATCCATCAAATTGATTTAAATAAGTTTGATTTAAAACTTCTGTACGCTCTTTATAGGTAACATTAATACCTTTTTTGGCGATAGCCGCAATTAAATGAGGCGCGTATAAACGAGAATTATGGTGTTCACTTTCGTGTCCCAAAAAAAGAAATTCCATCCTTCTTGGTTGATCATCTTTAGGTTGGCTTTCGATCAAATTACAAGCAGACAACCATAAAGTTAACCACAATAGGGTCAACCTAATGCTATATTTATTTGTCATAATAGTTGGTTAATTGTTTGCCTCAAAATAAAAAAATAAAATTGTAAATTTTACACTAATTGCCATTTGTCCTTTGGAAACAGGCGTTTAGTCTAAAATTAAATTAAAAAACCCATTACAAGTATTATTCACTTTAATTTTGTGAGGGTATTTATTGACTTAAAAATTCAAATTTCAATGAGAAAAAAATTGCTTTTGCTCACTTTTTCCCTTGTTTGGATCGCTTCCGTTATTGGACAGCAGAACCAAATTGACTTTAGGGAATTCACTCTAGCTAATGGTCTAGAGGTGATTATGCACCGAGATAACGCTACACCTATTGTTGCAGTATCAGTACTGTATCATGTAGGTTCCAAAAATGAACAGCCCGACCGAACTGGTTTCGCCCATTTTTTCGAGCATCTTTTATTTGAAGGAACGGAAAATATTGGTAGAGGAGAATACATGAAGAAAATCACTTCTATTGGTGGGACTTTGAATGCCTACACCAATAGCGACGTTACCTATTATTACGAAATGGTTCCTTCCAATCAATTGGAAACTGCCCTATATATGGAATCTGAGCGGATGTTACACCCCGTAATTGATACCGTAGGGGTTGAAACTCAAAGAGAAGTGGTAAAAGAGGAAAAAAGGCAGCGATATGATAACCAACCTTATGGAACTATTTTACCTGAGACGATGAAGAGGGTGTTTACCGAGCACCCCTACCAATGGACCACTATTGGATCTATGGACCATTTGAATGCTGCTCAGTTAGAAGAATTCGTTCAATTTCACGGCGATTTTTATGTGCCCAATAACGCGGTCTTAACCATTGCAGGCGATATTGATTATGAGCAAACAGAGGAGTGGGTTAGAATGTATTTCAATGAAATTCCTTCTGGTCCAGCATCTTTCTACCGACCTAATATTGAAGAACCAGTAAAAACAGCGGAAGTCAGAGATATCATTTATGATAATATTCAATTACCGGCTATTATTCAATCTTATACTTTGCCTGGTAAAAACCACCCAGATTTCTATGCGTTGAGTATGCTTTCCACCTATCTCACTGGAGGAAATTCCTCTTTAATGACGAAGGAATTAGTGGATAACCAGCAGAAAGCATTAGTAGTTGCTGCTATTCCATTTGATTTGGAAGACTATAGTATTTTCATTATGTATGCTATTGCCAATATGGAGGTAGAGCCTTCCGCTTTAGAAAATGAAATCGATGCGCTGTTGACAAAAGTTAAAGAAGAAGGGATATCGGATAAAGACTTTCAAAAACTTCAAAATATAACTGAGAATGACTTGGTATCGGCTAACGCTTCCATGGGTGGTATTGCTGAAAGTCTTTCCAGTGCTAAAGTCTTTTATGGAGATGCCAATTATGTAAATCAAACACTCAGTAAATATCAAATGGTCACCAAAGAAGATATTCAGCGAGTAGCTCAACAGTATTTCGATTTTAATAGTAGGGTAGTTTTGTATTATCTTCCTAAAACTGCTGAAGGAAATCAGTAATTAATTGACACAAATGAAATTTCAAATGAAAAAAATAGTATTATTTGCCATCCTTTTATCTTTCGGGCTCGGTTTACAAGCTCAAATAGATAGATCGAAATATCCTGAGCCAGCTCCTGCTAGAGAAATTAAATTGGGAGAGGCTTCCAATTTCACTTTAGAAAACGGCCTTCAGGTTTTTGTAGTAGAAAATCACAAATTACCTAGAGTGGCTTTCTCCTTAGTTTTTGACCGAGATCCATTGATGGAAGGCGAAAAAGCAGGTTTTCTCTCTATTGTGGGAGACATGCTAATGGGGGGTACTTCAACTAGAAATAAAGAACAATTGGATGAAGAAATTGACTTTATTGGTGCTAGTCTTAATGTATCGTCTTCCTCCGTCTATGGTGCCGCGCTAAAAAAACATCAACAAAAGGTCCTAGATTTAATGACTGATGTTTTGTTTAACCCGGTTTTCCCTGAAAGTGAATTATCCAAATTAAAAAAACAAAGTTTTTCAACTCTTGCAGCCAGTAAAGATGAGCCAAGTTCTATTTCCGGCAGATTGGTTAATAGATTAAATTTTGGAGCCAACCACCCCTATGGGGAAATTTCAACGGAAGCAACTGTTGAGGCCATTACCTTAGATGATATTAAATCGTATTACAAGACTTTTTTCAAGCCGAATATTGCCTATCTGGCCATAGTTGGTGATATCACTGCAGAAGAAGCCAAACCGTTGGTAGAGCAATATTTTACAGCTTGGGAAGCTGCTGAGGTTCCAACTTTTGAGTATCCTCAACCAGCTACTCCATCTGAAAATACAGTGGCATTGGTAGATCGTTCTGCCTCTGTTCAATCCGTTATCAATGTCACTTATCCTATTGACTTAACCTATAATAGCCCGGATTACGTGGCTTCTCGGGTGCTCAATTATATTTTGGGAGGAGGCTCCGCAAGTAGGTTATTTTTGAAATTAAGAGAGGACAAAGGTTACACTTATGGTGCTTATTCCTCTTTAAGTGCTGATCTCCTTGCCGGAAGTTTTAGCGCCTATGCCAATGTACAAAATGCAGTTACAGATTCTGCTGTAGCAGAATTCATTAATGAAATCAAAAAATTAAGAGATGAAGGAATCACCGAAGAAGAACTGATTAATGCTAAAGCCAATATTAGTGGAGCATTCGGTCGTTCTTTAGAAAACCCTTCCACCATTGCTAATTTTGCCATTAATACAAAGCGTTATCAACTTCCTGATAATTTCTATGCTACCTATTTGCAACAATTAGACCACTTAACGGTGGAGGACATCAATACTGTAGCTAAGAAATATCTTAAGCCAGAAAATATGCACTTGACGGTTGTAGGTAATGCATCGGAAATAGAAGCAGGATTAACCTCCTTTGGTAAGGTGGTCAAATACAACAATATGGCTGAACCAGCTAAGGAAATTTCAATGGATGAATCCATTACGCCTCAACAAGTGATCAATCAATACTTGGATGCGATTGGTGGAAAAGATCAAGCAGCAGCCATTCAGACCATGAGAATGGAAACGCAGTCCGATTTTCAGGGAATGTCACTCAGCATGAGTTATGTACATGACCTTCCTAATGAACAGTTTGCTAATAAAACTACTGTAATGGGTAATGTGGCTACCAGTACCATTGTTAAAGATGGGAAAGCACAAATAACCGCAATGGGACAAACCCAGGAAGTAGGAGAAAATGAAATGGCGGCCCTTAAAATTGGTATGTATATATTTCCAGAAATCCATTTGGAAGAGGCCGGTTTTGAATTGTCATTGGACGGAATAAAGGAAGTAGATGGCAAGCAAGCCTACAAACTAGTAATTTCAGCAAATAATCAGGCACTGATGTCTAATTATTACGAAGTAGATAGCGGTTTGAAAATAAAATCCGAAAATCCAGAAATGGGGGAAGTGTTTTATGAGGATTATTCCCAAAATGAAACTATTTTGTATCCTATGAAAATGGTCATCAAATCTCCAATGATGCCAATGGCCTTAGAAGCTAAAGTATCCAAATTGGAGTTTAACGCCCAAGTATCGGCTGATGACTTTAAGTAAAAATATTTAGGATTATGCCCATTTTAGTTATCTCCATTGGAATTCTCTGCTTATTTATTCTGATAATGCTCTTTAGATTGAATGCTTTTTTGTCATTCATTCTGGTTTCTTTGGGGGTTGGAATCGCCCAAGGAATGGAACTGAGCAGTATTGTAGGATCTTTAGAAAAGGGGATGGGAGATACCTTGGGTTTCCTAATTATGATTCTTGGACTTGGAGCGATGTTGGGCAAATTAGTAGCTGAAAGTGGAGCTGCTCAGCGCATTACTTCAAGTTTGATCCGTTTATTTGGATTAAAAAACACCCAATGGGCGGTAATGCTGACGGGGTTTATCGTCGGCATTACCCTCTTTTATTCGGTAGGGTTCGTTATACTTGTGCCGTTGGTTTTTTCAGTAGCAGCCTCTACCAGACTGCCATTAATATCGGTAGCACTTCCCATGTTGGCAGCACTTTCGGTAACTCATGGATACCTGCCTCCTCACCCTGCCCCAACTGCCATCGCTGGGATGTTTGACGCCGATATGGGCAAAACCCTAATGTACGGCATAGTAGTAGCTGTACCCGCTATTGTTATTTCAGGATATTTTATTCTGCCCGTCATCAAAAAAGTAGACGCCCAACCCCTCAAAGAATTTACAGTTTCCCAAACCTTTCCCGAGGACCAATTGCCTGGCATTGGAATCAGTTTACTGATCGCCCTCTTACCGGTTATTTTAATTGGCTTGGCCACCATCTTGAATGAATTTCTTTTTCCCGAAGGGGCCTATTTTCAAATCATTAGCTTTCTAGGTAATCCCGTTATTGCACTTTTATTAGCCGTATTAGCTGGAATTTGGTTATTAGGGTTGCGCAGAGGGAAAACCATAGATACCTTAATGGGCGAGATGGCATCTTCGGTTACTGGAATTACGATGGTTTTGTTAATCATAGCAGGTGCTGGGGGCCTCAAACAAATTTTAATTGATAGTGGAATAAGCGCATATATTGGTGAATTATTGAAAGGCACGACTGGTTCTCCTTTGATTCTAGGTTGGTTTATCGCCACCTTACTTCGCGTCTCCATTGGTTCAGCAACGGTGGCAGGTTTGACCACAGCAGGGATCATCTTCCCCATTGTGCAAAACACAGGGGTCAGTCCAGAATTGATGGTATTGGCTATTGGTGCGGGTAGCATTATGCTATCCCATGTCAACGACAGTGGTTTTTGGTTATTCAAAGAGTATTTTAACCTATCGGTAAAAGATACGCTGGCTACCTGGACCGTTATGGAAACCAGTATTGGAGTCGTAGGCCTAATCGGGGTGCTGATTTTAAATCAACTGGTCTAATACCCTATCAAAGCCGAACACCGTATTAAACTCCAATAATTCACCTGATGAATACAACCTTAAAGAAACTGATACGCTTTGTTTTATTGGATCTCCGGAGTTATACCCTACTAAGCTAAACCAATAGTCCTTTCTCCTTTTAAAAAGCTTTAATATCCACTTTACCTACTGCACTAGTATGTAGTCCCTTAATCAACTAGGGGGAATTATATTTTAATCATCGCCTAAAAAGCCAATAGCACTGCTTAAAGTATTGAATGAGTAGCTGATTTTGTATTCTTGGATGAGGACACCATTCTAAAAGTACGATACCTTTAATGGATAATTTGTTTACTAATTAATGCAATAATGGTATTTTGAGCAATAAAGGTTATGGACATTCGTACAAAAATATCAGAATTGGGTTGGGAATTACCGCCCGCACCACCACCTGCTGGAGTATATAAGCCAGTACTAGAGGTAGGCAATATGCTATACGTTTCAGGCCAAGGCCCTGTTCTTCCCGACGGTTCCTTAATAACAGGTCGAGTGGGAGATGACTTAGACAAAGACCAGGGAAAAGAGGCCGCCAAACAAGTTGGTTTAACCATGCTCTCTACTATACTGACTCATTATCCACATCCTGAGAAAATCATCCGCATCGTCAAAACTCTAGGCATGGTCAATGTCACAGCAGATTTTGGTGCCCACCCTTATGTGATCAATGGCTTTAGTGAACTCATGGCCACACTTTTTGGAGCAGATTTGGGTATTGGAGCCAGAAGCGCTGTGGGAATGCATTTGCCTGGAAATATTGCCGTGGAAATTGAAGCCCAATTCTTACTTGGTTAATTTGTTTCTAAATCCCCTGTTATGAAAGAAGCCTGGTACACCATCCAAGACGTGGATGCTCTCAAAACTCCCACACTAGTAGTTTTTCCAGACAGGGTACAGGAAAATATAGACGCTATGATTGCCATGGCTGGCTCTCCGGATCGACTCTGGCCTCATATTAAGACCCATAAGATGAAGGCAGTAACCCTTCTAATGATGGATGCTGGAATTCAAAGATTCAAGTGCGCCACTCTTTCGGAAGCAAATATGCTAGGAGAACTGCAGGTCCATGAAATTTTATGGGCCATCCAACCCTCTGGAGCTAACCTTAAAGCATTCCTTCAATTAGCCATTCAATACCCCGAAAGTAATTGGTCTGTCATTATTGACAATCATAAAACCTTATTGGAAATGGAGGATGTAGCGGCACAATACAATTATCCTTTATCCATTTGGTTGGATCTCAATGTGGGAATGAATAGGACGGGAATCGACCCTGATAGTGAAGAGGCCTGGATGCTTTACCACCGGGGGTTAGAATCTACTAACCTAACCATAAGAGGATTACACGCTTATGATGGACATATCAGAGCAGCTACCTTTGAAGAAAGGGAGGTCAACTGCAACAAAAGTTTCGAAAAGGTCGGTCGATTAGCTGATAAAATCAAAGAAAAAACGGGTACGCCTCCCGCTATTATCACCAGCGGATCGCCTTCTTTTCCGCATCATATAAAAAGAGATGGCGTTTTTCTAAGTCCTGGAACCATACCATTTTGGGATATGGGGTATTCTAAACTTTGGCCCACTTCCCCCTTCCAACCAGCTGCTATTCTTGTAACTAGGGTGATTAGCAAACCTGCTAAAGATTTATTATGCTTTGATTTAGGTCATAAAACAGTTGCAGCAGAAATGCCATTTCCAAGGGTTTATTTTCCTCAGCTTCCGGAGGACGCAATCCAAATCAGTCAAAGTGAAGAGCACCTGGTGGTCCAAACCCAACATTCAAAGTTTTATGAGGTCGGAGATATTTGCTATGCTATTCCCATGCATATCTGCCCTACTGTAGCTAAATATTCTAAAGCTTGGACGGTGGAAAACCATCAGTTGAGTACAACCTGGCCAATTGACGCCAATATTTATTAAAAACTGCTGTATGAAATTCATAGTAGATGCCCACCTCGATCTTTCCATGAATGCCATGGAGTGGAATAGAGATTTGTCTCAGCCTGTTACCGCTATTAATCAAAGGGAAAAAGATTGGAATGATAAACCCGATCGGGGCTTAGCGACTGTTTCCTTGGAAGCTTTGCGAGCTGGGAATATAGGCCTATGTGTTGCCACTCAAATTGCACGCTATGTAAAAACCGATAATCCCATACCAGGCTGGCATTCTCCCTATCAAGCATGGGCACACACCCAAGGACAATTGGCATGGTATCGAGCCATGGAAAAGGAAGGTCATTTGGTTCAAATTAAAACGCAAAGCGATCTTAAGAATCATCTCAACCTATGGCCCAAAGGGCCCATAGGTTATATTCTTAGCCTAGAAGGTGCCGACTCTATTGTAGATGAAAGCTATTTAGAAGAGGCGTATCTCAATGGATTGCGCGCTATAGGACTTGCCCACTACGGTCCTGGTACGTATGCATTTGGTACTAATTCTTCAGGAAGTATTGGTCAAAAAGGCAAGAATCTGTTAAAAAAAATGGAGTCCTTAGGAATCATACTAGACATGACCCATTTATGCGATGTCAGTTTCTGGGAATCTATGGACAATTACCATGGCCCCCTCTGGGCAAGCCATAACAATTGCAGAGCACTCGTGAAACACAATCGCCAATTTGACGACCAACAGATTAAAGCCATTGCAGAACGAGGTGGCATCATTGGAGTAGTTTTCGATGCATGGATGATCATTCCCAATTGGAAAAAAGGACAAGATACCCCTCTTTCCAGAGGATTAGATATGAATAGAGTGATTGACCATATCGATCATATTTGTCAAATTACGGGAAACTGTAATCACGTGGGTATTGGATCTGATTTGGATGGGGGTTTTGGAAAAGAACAATGTCCTGCAGATATAGATACCATAGCTGATTTACAAAAATTAGACCATTTGTTGTCCCAAAGAGGATATGACGAAGATGCCATCCAAAGAATTTTATCCGGTAACTTTTTAAACTTCTTAAAACAACATTTACCAAAATCTTAAAAGCAAATCTTTCAATTAAGGAAACCAAATCATGATATTTATTCAAAAAAATAGCCTGAGAAACTGCTCCTTTATCATCAAAAACCGCCAATCAATACAGCTGCGATGGAAATTTACCTTTATCGGAATATGTATTGCTTTTCTTCTATGGGGACAATCCAACGACCCCGATGCCTACCTGACCTTGGGAATTGAATATCGGCCGAGAACAGAACTTAGATACGGATATAGAAAATTACCTACTGTTAATGCTCAACCCGCATTTTTCACTTCTCACAGGGCGCGATTAAATCTAGGATACGAAAGTGAAAAAATAAACTTCTTCCTATCCGTACAAGATATTCGACTTTGGGGGGAAGAAGCTACGAGAGACCGATTAGGGGAACTACAATTATTTGAATTTTATGTGATGCCCCAATTAAATGACCACTGGTCAATGAAAATTGGAAGACAACGACTATCCTTCGACGATGAAAGGTTTTTTGCCCAAAATGATTGGAGGCAAGCATCTGGTAAACACGATGGTATTAATATTATTTACAGAAGCCCCTCTATCCAATTCGATTGGTTTACTGCCTTCAACCAAAGTACTATGGGCAATTTTGGAACCAATTACCAACCTGGATTTGAAGGTTACAAATTTTTAATGGCCCATTTAATGACTTGGGACATCAACTCCAAAAGTACCCTAACCTCGACCATTTTTGCCGATGGTTACCAAGGCACAACTCCAGTTCAAAAAACGTTCGTCAAGTCCACCATTGGCCTCAAATTCAAACAAGCGATGGGGTCTAAAACCTCATTCGCAGCCAGTTTATTTTCGCAAAACGGTAAACTACCCTCTGGTCAAAAAATTCGCGCATGGTTTTACGACATAGAACTCCTCCAACCCATCTCACCTAATTACCAACTTAGAGCAGGGTTGCAATACTTTTCAGGTGGAAACTCCCCAACCGATGATTTTTCCAACTCTTTTTTAGCACAATACGGGGCGTTCCACAAATTCAATGGCAGAATGGATTATACAGCTAAAACGGTTGATACTTACAACCATGAAAGCCTGAGCAATCCATATATTATTCAGGACCTCCAACTAAACGATCGCGTCAAACTTTCCTTTGAGACTCACTTATTAGGAACTCAAAACTATTTTTATGCTCTTGAAAATGATCTTAGATGTTTATGGAAGGTGAATGCATGGACACAATTAGAAATTGCCTACATGAACCTGTCCTCCAATGAAAAAATTAATCAACTACCTACTGGCAATCCTTCAAATGGAAGAAAAATGGGTCATTTTTTTTATGTACAAGCCCTATGGAAAAATCCTGTTAGAAAAATAATTAATTTATTTTAGTTTTAAAGGATGAATCGCACCCTAATCACTCGAGTAAGCATTCTTTTATTGTCCTTTGCTATTTTTACCTTAGGCCATGATTATTTTGGCAGAACGCTAGCGGCGGTTTGGGATATTGATGATCGAGCACAATTCAATGCCAAATTTAATTGGATAGCGCTCGTATTTGGAGTTACTATTCTAACCACGATTGTAATTTACTTTAGAAAATACCCTAACTTTTGGGAAATCA
This sequence comes from Bacteroidota bacterium, assembly GCA_041164265.1. GTDB lineage: Bacteria > Bacteroidota > Bacteroidia > Chitinophagales > Saprospiraceae > CALAZP01. The sequence goes on from JBEAPR010000078.1 coordinate 12,002, forward strand.
AATTAGCCTATTTCATTTTAACGTTATCGTTAATATTCTTTTCCTTTAAAAATCTATTAGTTGTTCATTCAGAAATCATTCACTTTCCTCAATATGCCTTACTGGCTTTATTGTTGTTTCCTATAGTGAAAAACCTACCTGAAACCCTATTTCTTACGATTGTTTTAGGTTTGGTGGATGAATGCTACCAGTATTTCGTTTTAGCTCCTCAAAAAACAGCCTATTTGGATTTCAATGATATGTGGTTGAATACGCTTGGAGGAGGATTAGGCATTTTATTAGCTGGAACTATTTTTCCTAAACACCTGAATCCCAAGAATAATTATTTAGGTGCGGACGGAGTCATATTTAAAGGCCTCATTTCTATCACAGCCATTTTTGCCCTATTCTTTTTTTCGGGTTTTATGGGCTACAATCAAGAAATTCACCCCCATGCTACATACTTCTTGTTCAAGGAAGAACCACAATCATTTTGGACTAAAGCCGATTTTGATGTAGTTTACCATATCGTTAGACCTTTAGAAGGGATTTTGGCAATAGCCTTTTACTTTTGGGTGTTATTCCCATTGGAAAAATACATCAGGGACTATAACTCCTAAAAATAGTATTCCAGCTTTCTGAATCTAAATATAATTTGCACACCCCATCCACCAATCGACACTCTATATCGAAAGTTTCTTTGGTACCTAGTAACACTCGCTCAAACCTGAGTTTCCAAACTTTTCTTGGTTCAATAATTCTGATTCCGACCCTTTTCATTTGATATCCAAATGGCGCTTGATCCAATAAATCCATCACTACAGCATCTGATTTGCCATCAACCGAAGGACCAAATAAAAAAGGTAGCATCTTTTCATATTGCATATTCTTGTGCATAGCCTGCAGATAAGTCAAAATATCCGTGGTATAAAAACACATGGGGTTCTTAAACAGACAGCTATCCTGGCTATTCTGAGCGGCCAAATGAGTAGAGGAAAGTAATAAAATTCCAAAAAGCCAACTTCTTAATTTCATAATCTCTAAAATACAAATCAAAAAGTTCAAAACAAATTGAAACTTCATTTGTCTAATTTTTGGCTATGCCATTGGAGGATTTAAAAATTCATAATGAATCAAAAAGATTTCTTTAATTCTGGATTATTAGAACAGTATGTTCTAGGTATCACTTCTGAAGAAGAATCAAAGTTGGTGGAAACCTTTATTGCCAGCGATCCGGAAGTTAGGAAAGCCTATGATCAACTAAGAAAGGAAATCGAGCAATTTGCCGAATCTCAACAAATTAACCAAAAGCGTCCTGTTTTTCAAGGAAAAAGAATGCTTCAATTGATGACTATTATAGCAATAGCCTTGACCATTACCAATATTGCACAATACAAATCCTTTCAAATAGAAAAATCAATTAACTCCGCGTTAACCAATAATTTAACAGCTTGCGAGGAGTCTAAATCTTCAGAATCGTTAGCAGTAGCTTTACTAAACAATCACGACTTTCACTTATTGGAACAATTAGATGAAAGATTTGGACAGGTTAAACTATACTGGCACGATGCCTCTAACACTGCAATGCTTCACTTGGAAGAAGTCCCAATATTATCCAATCAGGAACAGTACGAAATTTGGGAAGAAGTTGATGGCAAAATGAATCATTTAGCTAGTCTAGACCCTACAGGTTCCAAAAAATTAATTCAATTTGAAATGAGCCATTTAGCTGAAACCATCAACCTTACCCTAGAACCCAAACAAGAGAATAAAATAGCATCTAATCTAATCCTTCAAATTCCCATCTTAAGGCATCAACACTAAATACCCCATAAAATTTTGTTTTCTTTGCTCTTTTTATTATTTTGAGAAACAGAACTGAGAAAACCACCAAACTATGTTAATTATCTACATCACCATCGGCGCTTTTGCACTTGGAGCAGGTTTAGTAACCCTTATGGGTAAATTTGAGAAACCCAACAATAAATACAGGTATTAATTAGTCCAACTTCAAAACTTCTAAAAAGGCTTTCTGGGGTACTTCTACTTTGCCAAACTGTCGCATCTTCTTCTTACCCTCCTTTTGCTTTTCAAGAAGTTTACGCTTTCGACTAATATCCCCTCCGTAGCACTTAGAGGTCACATCTTTTCGCAGTGCTGAAATAGTTTCCCTTGCAATGATTTTCGCGCCTATTGCAGCTTGAATAGCGATGACAAATTGTTGTCTAGGAAGTAAGTCTTTAAGTTTTTTACAAATTTTCCTGCCAAATGATTCTGCCTTATCTTTATGAACCAAAGCTGACAATGCATCTACTGGCTCCCCGTTAAGTTTGATGTCTAATTTAACTAAATTAGATATGCGATAGTCTAAAGGCTGATAATCAAATGAGGCATATCCTCTGGATAAAGATTTTAATCGATCATAAAAATCGAATACAATTTCTGCTAAAGGCAAATCAAAAACCAATTCAACTCTGGTTTCCGTCAAATAATGCTGCTTTTTTAAAATTCCTCTTTTTTCTACGCACAAAGACATAATGGCACCTATAAATTCAGGCTTAGTGATAATCTGTGCTTCAATAAACGGTTCTTTTACCCAATCTAAAGTATTGATATCCGGTAGTTCGGATGGGGTTCGAACATTGAACTCGCCCAATTTCTTGGTACTTGCTATATAGGATACGTTAGGTACTGTAGTAATAACATCCATATCAAACTCTCTCGCTAGTCGCTCCTGGACAATCTCTAAATGTAACATTCCTAAAAAACCACACCTAAAACCAAAACCTAATGCAGCTGATGTCTCCGGCTCAAAAACCAAGGAAGCATCATTGAGCTGAAGTTTTTCCAAACTATCCCTTAAATCTTCATAATCATCGTTATCTACTGGAAAAATGCCCGCGAAAACCATTGGCTTAACTTCTTCAAATCCTTGGATAGGGGCAGCAGCAGGTGCTTCTAACAAGGTAATCGTATCCCCAACTTTAATTTCCTTGCTCTCTTTTATTCCTGTTATGATATAGCCTACATTACCCGTACTCAAGATTTTTTGCTCCACATTATTCATCTTTAACACTCCTATCTCATCTGCATGGTACTCTCCTCCAGTATTCATAAATCTAATCCGGTCCCCTTTCTTCAAACTACCATTTATAATACGGATGTTGGCAATCACTCCCCGAAACGAATTGAAAATAGAATCGAAAATTAATGCCTGTAAAGGTGCATTCTCATCTCCTCCTGGTGAAGGAATACGTTCTACAATGGCGTTCATAATCTCAGGTACACCAGCACCCGTTTTTCCACTCGCCAACAAAATCTGACTTTTGTCGATTCCAATTAATTCAACAATCTGCTCTGAAACCTCATCAACCATAGCGCTGTCCATATCAATCTTATTCAATACGGGAATAATCTCTAAGTCGTGCTCAATGGCTAAATATAAGTTTGAAATAGTTTGTGCTTGTATTCCTTGTGTAGCATCTACCAATAACAGAGCTCCTTCGCAAGCTGCAATAGAACGAGAAACTTCATAGGAAAAATCCACGTGACCCGGAGTATCAATCATATTAAATACATACCGTTCCTGATCAGTATGTATATAGTCCATCTGAATGGCATGACTTTTTATAGTAATCCCCCTTTCTCGCTCCAAATCCATATTGTCCAAAGCCTGGTTTTGCATATCCCGCTCCGATATAGTCTTAGTAAATTCTAAAAGACGATCAGATAAAGTACTCTTGCCATGATCAATATGCGCAATAACACAAAAATTTCTTATGTTTTTTCTCTTCACATTCATGCGTCAAATATACGTTAATTTGAATATCTGAAATATTTTTACCGGTCTAAGGCAGCAATTATTTACACGCGCCGTTATTCAATTATAGACCTCAACAAATGAACACAAAAATCCTTTTCTTTTTGCTATTGATTTTAGCTGCTTGCAACCCTTCAAGGTTGGAAGACCTCATAGTCATTGCCGATGTGGAAGAGGAATTTATAATATATCCAAGAGAAGTGTTGAACACCTCAACTCCCAAGGAATTAGAATGGGTAATTGTTTCGAAAAACACAGAACCTTGCCAAAACTATGAAATCAAAGCTCGTTTGGAAAAAAACAGTACCAATTTGTCTCTATATATAGATGAAATTACTAATCCTGATGATTGTATTGAAGGAGAGATTATCCCATCGTTAATTCTTAACTCGGGAAAAATAAACCAAACCACTTATAATTTTAATATTACGCTTAAAAAAACTATTGAAAATTCAGGCCATCTCAAGAAAACCGATAATCGATATACCATTCAAATTGGTTCGGAAAATGGAATTGATTTACAACACAAAGAACTCATTGCTATCCCTAATGAGGCCCTGTGGGGTTATATGGGTTGGTATGAAGGCTTGGAAGCGGATCAAATAGCAAGTGCCCTAGGTAAAATGAAAGACTTATGGCCATCCAATAACCTTCCTTCCGGTTTCTATGGACATTTTGTAATTATGCCTGGGGTTCACCATCAACCTGCCCTTTTAGAACTTCCTGAATACGAATTGTTTCAAACAGTTTTACTTACCAAAGCTGATAAAAATAATGAAGCTATCCAACAAGAATTAGATCTGCTAAAGTCACAAATGGGTAATTCCGGAATCAATATCGTTTTATTCGATAACACTGGAAAAGTTTACCGCTAAACACCCAACCGCTTACCCTCTTTTACCTCAAATACGTATCCTTCCTCCCTAAATTTCTTATACCTTTCTTGATCAAACTGATATAATCTAGCAGGCCTATGGGCCACACCATCTTGGATTTCATCCAAATCTATTAATACATTCATGGATAAGATTTTCTTTCGAAAATTTCGTTTGTCTAATTTCACCCTCAATATAGATTCGTATAAATATTGTAATTCCGTTAAGGTAAACTTAGGCGGGAGGAGCTCAAAACCTATCGGCCTAGTCTTAACCGATAATTTAAGTTGCTGAAAACAAGCTCCTAATATATCATTGTGATCAAAAGCTAGTTTGTCCAAGGAATCTACAGCATGCCATTCTGCAACCCTAGCCATAGAAGATGCTTGTATCTTGTAATCCTTAATTTTTATAAGTGAAAAATAAGCAATTGTAACCACTCGGCCAAAAGGGTGTCTTCCCACTTTTCCAAAGGCCTTTACCTGTTCCAAAAATACATTCTCTAGCCCAGTTAGTTCTAGCAAAACCCTCCTAGCCGCAGCATCTAAATCCTCGTCTCCATATACATAATGACCCGGCAATGCCCATAAATCACTATATGGTTCTTCTCCCCTTTTAATCAACAGAATTTTTAAATCTCCCTCATCAAAACCAAAAATGACGTTGTCAACAGACAAAACCGCCTTATTAAATTTTTCCAACATAGACATACCAGAAGCAATTAAACGCAAGTCTTAAATATAAAAAAAATGAATTTAATTTCAATTACCTATTTTAATCTGAAACTTTTAAATAAGGCAACAATTGCTTCCATGATAAACTGTCAAAAATATCCATTTGCCTCAGCACCTCCAAGTCATATATTGGTCCCCTATTTTCAATGAACTTTAAAATGGCATTGGCTTGACGGCTATCTATATATGGATGTTTGACCAACTGCCCCCATTCCATTTGATTGATGTTGATTTGATTACAAGGTTGATCTAGATACAAAAATTTCTTAAACCCCTGAAAAACACTATCTGATACGCCATAAGTCTGTCCCACTTGGTCAATAGAGCAAAAACCTCCTAGTGCATCTCTAAATTTGATAATCCTTTTAGATAGCACCGGACCTATTCCCCTTATTTTTATCCAATCTTCTTCATCCGCAGTATTTACTTCTATTCTAAGAGGCCCCCTTTTTTGAAAAGATAGTTGCTTTTCTATATGTTTGGATGGCGTCTCCTTCATAGGTCTTTGAATAACTGTTGACTCAGCCTTCTCCAAAGAAGCCAACTTGATCTCCATAACCATCTCTTCTAAATCTAAAATTTCTACTCCCACTCTTTCCGACCAATATGGTCTAAAGAAATATAAAATACGAAAAACAAATACCAAGAGCACCAATACCAAAATCCCCCTTTTTTCCCTTAAAGTCCAATACCACATCAGCCTATTTTTAGCCTATTGTATTAAAAAAGTCACCCCAAAGGAATGACCAACATAAAATATTCCTGCTTTCACCAACCCATATGGTCAGTAGATATAAACCAAAAGACTAAAGAATTCCTTCGAAGCCAGATACAATCAATACCTGCACACGTGCATCTGTCGAGAAATTCCTGTTCTTGTTTGCCCTCTAAATACCCTGAAAAATAAAGCTGCTTTATTTTATTTTCCTGTAACCACTCCCACTTCCATTCCTTTAAATGAGTAATCAAAAACTCGTTGGCTAACCAAATTCCTTGATCGGTCCAACTCACCACCAGAGGCACCTTGTCCCCCAACTGAGTGGCTTTCCCCTTAGGCATATAAACTAAGCCTCTTGGGGATGAAGAAGAGGCCTGCTCCGCTTCATCATAACCCCAAATAAAGGTTTGATCTCCCCGCCTTATTTCTAATCGATTCTTCTGATATTGGTAGGGAATAGTGAAAGTTATTCGCCTTGATTGCCGCCACACCCACCACCAATCGCCTATACTCCAAATGAGTAACCCCAATAATACCATAATTATGGTAGTCTTATTTCTAAAGAATAAATGAAAAGCCAATAGGATTACCATTATTAACATACAACCACCTTGAAATAGATTGGGATAAATCCCTTCAATCTGACTCCAAGGTAATTTACTGATGTATTCTATACCCCCGTTCATGAGTTCCACCAAAAGTGTCAAAATCCAAGCCAACCCCTGTCCAATAGGTTCAATGAAGGACAACATCAAAAAAAGAATAGATAAAAGTAAAATCACCCCAGTTAACGGAACCGCAAAACATCCAGACAACCAAAAAAATGTAGGAAAATAGTTGAAATAGTATAGCGTAAAAGGCAGAGTACTGACTTGAGCTGCTCCCCCCACAGCCAATAACGACCAAAAATAACGAGGGACAACCATTCGGAAATCCAACCATTTCTCTAAATATGGGTAGAAATATACAATCCCAATTACCGCCGAATAGGACAACTGAAAACCAACATCCCACAATAAATTCGGATTTAAGCAAAGCAATAAAAACGCTGATCCCGCCACAGCATTATAAATACTCATGCCCTCGCCAGACCATCTGCTTAATGCCATCCAAGAAAACATAGTAGCTGCGCGCCTTACAGCAGCTGCACCGCCTGTCATCAAAGCATAAATCCAAATGATTATCGTTAATACACCAAACTTAAAAGTAGGATGGCGGAAAAAGCCCCCTGAAATCCATTTTAACAGATGACTAAAGATCAAATACACCATACCCACATGTAATCCCGAGACCGCCAATAAGTGCATAGCTCCAGCACCCGAATAATAGGCCTTCATTTCTCGACTCAATAAGATTTTATCCCCCATGACTAGTGCACGCAACAAACTCAGTACCTCCTTCGAACTGAAGTACGATTCAAATTGCTTCCATAAATACACTTTCCCTCTCTGAATAATAGTTGACCGGCCAATAGGAATGATTATTTCTGGAATACATTGATAATGAGCTCCCTTCCTTTGCAACCATTTGGAAAAATCAAAAGATGCTCCTCGATTTGCCAGAGGTAATAAGCTATAACTTCCCCTGAGAAGAACCCTTTGACCATTACCTAATTCTAATTCCTCAGAAAGTCCCCCATTCGATAGGAAAACTCGGCCACATATCCCTTTTAATTCTTTACCATCATCAGCTATCAAAGCGGATAGTGAAACCAAATAATTATTGCCCACACGGCTCTCCACCTTTCCCGATACCCATTGACATCCACTCCAATATTTAGAATAGTGCCTTGGATTTATTCGAGAATCTTTGGACAATCCCAAAAAAATTCCCAACCACCCCATACACATCCAAATGCTAAAAGTATATTTAATGCCCCATACACCAGTTATCAAAACCATGCCTGCCGCAACAAAAAGCATCCATTTAGATTGTTCATAAGGTATGCAGTCTGCTAATATTATTCCTATAGATAAGACAGCCACTACCCGAACAAATGGAAAAGCACGCCATTTAACTTGACCCCTATTAGTTTTCCGTTCCAACATTACCGCACTAATATCAAACAAAAGGCCTCACCAAAATCGCTCATTTCAAGCCATTTGAATGCATTTTAATTCATTTACCTTATGGCAAACAATACGGACTCAAAAACATTTTTTTTAGATTTGCTCCATGAAGTCCGAACTCTATAATGTCGATACTGCTTTAATTACTGAACACACGGTAGTCCGCCGGTTTAGAGAAAACGAAGGGGTCCTCTTATATCCTTTAATCGCCGATAATTACATCAGATTAGGAGAACATTTTTCAGTAACCCTTCATCAAATTACCTCTAAAGAATTAGCCGAATTTTTCGTGCGAAAAAAAATAGCCAGTTGGATCCTACAAGAAGAATATAATTTTGGCATCTGGGAAAAAGATACTGCCAAGCTCATCGGATTTATTAGAATTTTCAATATTGACTGGAATGTACCGAAGGGGGAAATCGATTTCTTTATAGACCGAGACTATACCCAAATGGGAACCATGACCGAAGTGCTCCGCGCTATTAATGATTTTGGGTTCCAACAATTAAAATTAGAAAAACTCAAACTCACCATTTCTATTGACAATCAATCCGCCCAAAGACTTGCAAGAAAATGCCAATACAGAAGAGAAGGCGACCTGCGGTCAGAAATGAAAAAAGAGAATGGTGAAATCATAGATGTCATGGTTTTCGGGCTAACCAAAACTGAATTTTTCGGAATGGATTCGTGATTAATTTGTTATCAAATAAATTTTTGGTATTTTTTATCTCAATTTAATTGAGATGGTTCCACTAACAACACCAGATTTAATCCTTTTTACTATTCATGCAGCCTTAAAAGCAAGTCATTCTATTAAAAAAGGAATAGCTGATGGCATACGCCAAAAAAGCATTGTACTCCCCTTACCCGATTTTGATTCAATGGTGCGGGAAACTACCATTGAGTTTTATTTTCAAAAAGAGGGAAAAAAATATGTCTCCCAAATACAAGATCTTCAAAAACTACAAGAAAAAGCTCAAACCGGCATTCTCACCCCTTCAGAAATAAAAAGATACCGAGCCTATTACAACGCTTTCAAAAATAATGAATATGACTCTTCAAGTATTTTATCTTATTTCTCTATCAAAAATTTAGAAAGAGACAGGAATCCACCATCTCTTTTGAGCTTGATCGCAGGAAATTTAGTTTCCACAGGTATTGAATTTTATCAATTTTTTCCTGAAAAAATTCACCCCAACCATTTTACCAGTAAAGCCTTGAACGGATTTATGAAAGGCCTGGATCAAATACCTTTTTCCGAAGGAAATTTTGACCAAAAAGCACTTGCTGAAGCTTTCTTTCCCAACCTATTTGTCGGCATTTCAGAATGGATAGAACAATCCGAGCAGTCCATTAAATGGCATCCCAAAACCACTCAATTTGTTCAGGAGGTCACGAAGGGAATTGGAGAAGAATTATTAGCTGATCCTACTTTAGAAAAAAGCCGATGGGGACCACTACTTTTTCAATCTTTTTTATCCAACGCTTCCACCTATCTTCAAACTCATTCCGAAGAAAAGTTGGTTAAAGAATTAGCAGGGTTGACACTTTCCCTCTTAGATGAGAAAACTATTTTGTCCCCTTCAGGCTTAGATCATATTATTAGATCTACTTTATCCTTTTCGGGACAAATCATCAATGATAATCCAACCTTTCCACCCCATCTTAAAAGTTGGTTGGCCGAACTATTTAAAAAATTAGCCAAAAATCCAATCCTGCATCCTGCCTTACTCCCTCAAGTTGTAAGTATTGCTTTCGAAACTGTCGGAACTACCTTAGCGGAAAAATGGAAACAAAACCCAAGAGCTACCCGTGATTTTTTGATAGCTTTTTTTGAAAGTAATGGCCAGGTCATAAAGAATATTCCTTTAGATGGCTGGCCTCAAAAAGAAGATTTCTTAAAAATCATACAAAAAGGATTGCTCTATGGATTGTCCCACTCCAATACTCTTTCCAATAAAGAATTGACTGAGGCATTATTGGCCTTCCAAAATAATAGTAAAGGACCAGTCTCTTTGATTTATCTGCTATGGTCGATTTCGTTGGACGCTATGCAACATTACCAGATGTACTTTAACCAAGCTATGCCGGGATATGTTTTCCAAAACTTATTCCAACAATGGCTGTCTTTTGAATCTCTATTTTATGTATTACCTGCACAAAAAAATAAAGATCTCGCTAATACCCTATGTCAATATTATTACAATGAAATACATAAGCATTCCCCAATAGAGGAGAGAAAATGCCAACAAATCATGGAAAGAATCACCCAATTCATGCTGGCACAACCGCAACCTTTCTCTATGAAAAATCCTCAAGAAATAATCAATCAGTTGGAAAGTCAATGAAAAATTTCACCACTATCCTTGTCTTTTTGCTCCTCACTGCCTGTGGAGGATTTAAAGAACTTCAAAATGCCCAAGATCATTTCTCAAAGGCAGCAACCATTGAATTGCAAAATCAATTTGATCCACAAAATATTACCTTTGTTGATCCGGATAATTGGTATCAACTAGCATACTCGAATGTAAAAAAAGCCTTGCAAAATACCCCCTCCTTAGAAAGAGATAGCCTCCTAGGCATGGCTTATAGTTTGAAGGCACTCTGCGAATGGAAACTCCAAAAATATCAATTGGCCGAAATTTCTAGAAAAGCAGCACTGAATAGAATAAAAACCCCCAATAGGAATTATGCCCTCATGACAGCGTTACCTGATTTGATAAAAATAGATGCCACTACTACTGCCTTAAAACAAACGTTTCTGCGTATTGATCCCAAAGGGGAACAGATCATTCTTTTTTTTCAAACCTATTTTCCCGAAGGGAGTCAATGGAAACATATTAAAAATGCCATTCTTCAAACGCAGGAAGAAAAAGCTTCCATCATTTACCTTTATCAAGCTCAATTAAGTGGGTTAAAAGTATGGAGTGATGCATTAGATGGACTCAAACAATACATGGATGCAGGAAATAGCTATCCAGCTATTTTAAGAGAAATTTTTGCTAATCAATACCAACAATATTTGAAAGAAAAAGCTATAGCTATGGACTTCCTGAGACAAGACCCATCTCTGGTGGAACTTTTTAATTATTGGAATACCATATTATTATAATCCCGAGAAAAAAGCGTCTTCCCAATGAGTGATTTTCCAGTGATTTTTGGATTGTTGGAACACCGAGATGATATCAAATCTTACCTCTCCTTCATATCCTTTGTTTTCCATAAAAGCATTGGCAGCTTCAAAAATAAACTTCTCTTTCTTGCCATCTACGAATACTTCAGGTGGGCCATAAGCACCTCCCGAGCGGGTTTTGACCTCTACGAAAACCAATCGATTCTGTATTTTTCCTATTAGGTCTATCTCCGCCCTACTATATCTCCAATTAGTAGCTACAATGTGCCATCCCTTATCCAATAGATAAGATAAGGCCATTTCCTCTCCTTTTTTACCTATTTCATTGTGCCTTGCCATAAGAGGTCACTCTATTATCAAAATAGAACCACTTGATGATTGCCCATCTACCATAAATTGATATACCAAAATTCCCTTGGGCCAATGATTGGTGGAAATCTCCCACTGATTCTCTCCACTATTTAAATGAATAGATTGGTTATGGACCACCCGTCCAAATTTATCTTGTATTCTTAATCTGGCGAGCCCCTCCTTTTCCCGAAGGGCATTAAAATAAATCACCTCCCGAGCTGGATTGGGATAAATTATAGGTTGTAAAGCTCTGGTTTCCTCTTCATTCGCACAATTACTATTTGGAACGGTCAAGGTAATAACACAAGAATTCCAAAGGCCTAAAGGATCTCCCGCCCAAAAACGAATTTCACTCTCGGCCGGAGTAGTACAATCAATTAATAGGATACTATCCGGCGGAGGAACACTGTCATTGACATCGAAAGTTAACCTAAACTGAAGATCAGTAATCGGAAAGCAGTTGTCAGCTAAATTAGTGATATTCAAATCCTCGTATCGGAGCTGAGCTGTTAAATCACCTCCCAAACTCAATGAAAGGGTCGATGGGCACTCCATTATTGGACCCGATGCATCTGCCACCGTTAGCGTAAATGAACAGGTAGCAGTATTTTGACATCCGTCTGTTACTGCATACCGTAATTCGTACTGTCCAGATATCAGATTTTCTTGCAAATACCCACCTTGTAAATCTCCTGATAATTCCACCAAAGGTTCAATACATTCATCTTCCCAAACCGGTGGGGGTAATATCGCCGTTGCTTCACATTGATCTGAAGGCAATTCAATATAAACGGAATCCGGACAAGTAATGATAGGCACCTCATTATCAATCACTCTAATCAATTGGATCCATTCAAAAATTCCAGCTGACTCAAAACTACAGAGGTCTTGAACCCGCCACTCCCTAAATACCACCCAACAAAACAGATCATCTTGAAAAATAGAATCTCTATAGGAAACGGTGTAATCACTACAAATACCTGAAGTGATAACAGGAGTTGAATAATTGGCGGGAAGGTTTTCTGGTAATAAAGAAGTACTATCTCTACATCCAATAAAGGTATAAGACCTGGGGAAAACTATTGAAAAGGGTACATCAGGACCAATAGAAATCGTTTGTTCACAACTTCCTGTAGGGCCATTATCTTCCCCACCTTCCCAAATTCGGTTGATCATCCCCAATCCACAATCATTGATATTTAAAACGTCACTGAAAGTCAAAATAGATGGTGAACAAACGTCTGTCAATATAGCTCTACCTGTAATATCTAAATCTTCTGCGGCATCCAAACAAGTTAAAAATTGAGCTGGAGGGCAGGTTAAAACAGGTGGTATCGTATCCAAAACAATAATTTCAATAGCACAATATCCTTTAGAACTTTCGCAATCTATGCCTTCAACGGAAAGCAGCTGAACTCCTCCCAAATCTTCACAACCAAAAACAACCTGACTTTCAAATGCACTCAATTCCGATTTCCTCACTAGGAAAGTTTCCATACACCGATTGTCTAAAGTCTCAATAATTAAATTTTCCGCCGCGTAAACTCCAGCACCCAGATCATTTAAAGTTACCGTATCCAACCCTTGACACAAGAGCACAGGATAATCATATCCCTCTGGAGGAAATACCTTAATGGCACTCCTGCATTTGGAATGATTTCCGCATTCATCTGCAGCTTCATAAGCGTAACTGACCAAACCGATGGGCAAGTCAGAGAGCTGAGGAGCATTGCCTTCGATGGTATCTCCCAGCATTTGACCCTCATATTCAATAAGCTCGCTACAGGCATCAATAGCCAATGCTGCTGGCAAAGAAAAATTAGGGGAAACTTCTGAACCCTCCAAGGCATTTACCGAAATCGTATCTGGACAAATCAGGTTAGGCCCAATGGTATCCCTCAATTGGATTTCTTGAATATCTTCCACAGTTGTCCCATCACAGGTATTTCCAACTGTCCAGTATCTGGTAACCAATGCATTACCAGAGCATTCCTCAACCCTGACATCCTCAAAAGAGCTGGTCAAATGAAGTAAATTAAACGAATCTGCTCCCCATCCTATATCGACCTTCGGAGCACCTAATAACTCCGTATTCATTAAGTCCATTGAACAATCAAAAAAAGTATCCCGCCAACTAGCAGGAAAGATGACCGCACTTAAATCAGGCTGCCGGAAACCAATCTCCTGCTCACAATTACTCCTATTGCCAAATAAATCTGAACCTGTCCAAATTCGTATCGTTTTTTTATAAAATCCACTCGCACAATCCGTAAATATATCGCGATCCTCATAAGTAAAAGTCACCTCTCCACAATCATCGTACAAAGGCTCAGTTTCTCCAGGTTCAGGGGCGACTTCGTCAAAAGCAAGGGCAATAGAGGCTGGACAAATTAATTCAGGAGGTTGGGTATCAAAAGTGGTAATGGATCCAAAGCAAAAGTTACCCGTGCGCTTCTCTACCACCCGGACCAAGAGCTTCTCCCCTAAATATTCAGAAGGGATAGGTAGTCCTTCAGCTACAACCGCAGCGCCCTCTCGTTCTAGCAAAAAGGACATTTCAAAATCTTCTGGCTGGTTAGAAAGGCAACTAGCGGGATCTCCAAAACCTAGTAAAATGGCATCTAATTCGATAGAAGCCGAACAATCTGGCCCTACTTCAACTTGCACACCATGTTTACAAATTAAAGAACACTGATCCGCATTACCCGCTTGTAAAAACAGCGGAATACTCGTGAGTAAAATGGCAATACCACGCATTTTGGTCGTTTTCTACCCTAAAGTTAAGGGTATTAATCTTTATTTAATAAAAAAAGGGAGCCTAAGCTCCCCTTCAAAAATGCATCATATTGAATTTTCACATAAGTGAATTACCGGATTCTTATCATTTTGCCCGTGTGCAAAAAATTACCTGCGCTTATTCTGTAGTACAGTAAACCATAATGGTGTTCGAATGCTTCCCCATCCAGTTGGAAATGCTGGAGTCCCTTAAACCTGAACTCCTGAACAGTTTTGATAAGCCTTCCTTGCGCATCCATAATCTCTAAGGTGACTTCATGATCTTCAGGAATTTCTGCTCTAATAGTGGTGCTCTGAGTAAAAGGATTAGGATAATTATCTACTCTTGAAGTCCACGCTAAATCTTCTGGGTATGCCCCAAAATTCAATACCAAAGGGATCGATTCCTTCTCATTAATAATCAATTCAGAGGCCAAAGTCGTTTCTTTAAATCTAATTACATCACTCAAAATGACTCCCTCTTTTGCTTTAAAATTTAAAATAGTTAAAAATGGATTGGTTGCTTGGATAGCTTGGCCGTTTCTTTCATTCCAACTTAGCGCCAATCTTCCTTCCTCAATGTCTTGTAACCCAAAATTAGTCAAATCCATTCCTTTTAAATTTCCCGGAAGAAATCCGGTGAGTTGTAATTTAGTAACATCCCATTCTAAAGCAAATTGTATGCCGGCAAACTCTTGTTTGGCGGGTAATTTTAATTGAATTTGAAATTCTTCATTTTGTAAAGCCTCCCGCTGTCCAGCATAAACTTCAACTGCTTTGCTACTACTTCTCGGCTGAACAGACACTACTCCATTCACTTGTACAGATTCATTGACATCTCCGATTTTAATTCCTATAAAATCTGCATACATCAACGATCGATTGAGCGAGCTAATAGATATGGTCTCTGGCAAATCCACTTCTAATGGGTTTTCATAAGCAGAAAAGTCAAAAGAAGCATCAACAAAACACCAAGGACTTCTATTATTGGGTAAAGTATGATCGACACCCAAAATAATCCTCCTCAACTTTATTAAATCTAACGTAGAGATAGCACCTGATTGGTCCACATCCGCCGCGATGAGTTTGTACGGCGATTGAATAGGCGTAAGACCAAGAATGTGTTTAGTGATGATTAACAAGTCTATGGTAGAGACCCCAGCTACTATATCATCTTCTTTTCGTGGAGCTAGCGTATAAGGCATTCCAAATGGCAATTCATTCAATTGAAAGTTACCAGTTTCATTTGTAGCAACACTCATAGGTAGGTCCATAGACACTTCCACCATGGTATTTTTAATAGGTGCCCCCCATTCTGTGGTAATTGATCCAACTATAGATCCAGTCGTTTGAACACTCGCAGGGCAAAATCCTTTATTATCCTGAATATTGACATAAGCCGCACAGTAATCTGAATTTCCCACCTCATCAATTCCCCACAATTCAATTAATTGTGGTCCTCTGCTAAAACAATCAAAAGTAAGGACTGAATCTACTGGAGGAATGGAACTATTGCCCTCCCATACTCTTATCCTCAATTTCAAATCATCCTGGGAAGTGCAGTTATCAAAACTTTTAACATTGATATCATCGGGATATAAGGTGGCCATAAATTCTCCATTCATCTCTACCAGTGGGATAGTCAAGCCATTCATACACATCATAGAAGGTGCTTTATTATCTACTACAGTAATGGTAGATTCGCAAACGGTTGTATTCCCGCAATTATCCGCTATAATATGAGTAACAGAAGTACTTCCTAAGGGGTATCGACCATTAGCTATCCCTGAGGACTCATAAGCATAAACCGAATTGTGCGAAATAGCTATTTGGGGACTACAATCATCAATGAATAAGGAATCAAAAATAAATTCTGCCAAATCGCAATCCTCTTGAATACCTATAATGGTATCTCTCGGGCAAACCACTACGGGAGCCTCCTCATCATTGATTTCTATCGTTTGAATCTGCCTAAAAATACCATCTGGAGCTGGAGTATCCGGGTTGTAAGTACACCAATCAATTACACTCCAGGTTCTTTTAATTTTATAACAAGCCGGAAAAGTATTTTTATAAACATCATCCGCATAATGGGTCATGATCATACTGCAGGATTCATCACCTATAACCGGCCTATTGAATGTATCAGGAAGGCTATCGGGATGCGTTTCCACTCCGCAGCCGGTCAATACCAAATCTAGTGGCCAAATTATATTATCTTCATCAAATGGCGTTTCGTTCACCACAGCAATGGTCTGCATACAACTACCTTCGTTTCCCGCGATATCTGTGGCGACAAACTCCCGAGTAATGAATCCAGTGCCGCACCCGTTGATATTAATAGTTTCAATAGAATCCAAGCTTACAATACAATTGAGCATGGTATCTACCGTACCAAAAACAGATAAATCACTATAATCGTCTTTACAGTCTATAGATACATTTGGTGGACAAGATATCGCGGGAGGTTCTTCACTTTGAACGGTTACGCTTATCATACAGTCCGCATAATGTCCATCCAAATCCCCTTGATTAGATTCCCGATCCGGATTAACCGCCCCTTCTCCAGGATGGATATCGTAAACCCGCAAGACCACCTGAATACTGTCTTCAATATAGTCCTCACAACAGAAATAGATGAGATCGTCAAACCACTCTTGGTATCCAGGGAAAACACTATCATCCCCAGCAGCATTCATGCAGCTGCCCGGTTCCATACGCTTAACTTTAAAGAATAAGTCACTGCAGTTATCCCTGCTTCCTTCATCGAAAGTAATGGCCTCCACAGGGGTCAACACCGCTCCAGAAAGTACAATTTGCATACTGGGATCACAATTTGCCACCGGAGTTTCAGCATCAAAAACGGTAATATTGGTGGAACATTCACTTTCATTACCCGAAGCATCCACCGCAATATAGGTCAATTGAGACATCCCTACGGGAAAAAATAAAGTGCCTGGGCCTATTCCGACGGGAGTTTCCACTTCATAGGAAACCATAGGATCGCAATTATCGGTCATAATAGGGGTAGGAAGCAAAATTTCAGCACCACACATGCCTGTATTGGTTCCAAACACCGTATCATTGGGACACAAGATAGAAGGTGCTTCCATATCTCTGGTTAAAATGGTTTGCGTACCAATAAGGGTGGTCTGATCACAATTATTAGTAATCGTCCAGGTTCGCGTAATTGTCAATCCTGGTGGATTATTAGTAGGTACAATCACATCCCCATATTCCACTTCAATATCACAAATTCCTCTAGAATCTATCTCCAAACTATTAAGAACTGGTTTTCCCGTTAGGGATAAATCATCGGGATTATCTTCACAACCTATTGTAATGTCTGAGGGGAAATTAATGTTGGCCTCTGTTAGCGTACGCCTATTTAACTGGATAAACTGCTCACAGGAGCTCTCATTACCAGAAGCGTCACTCACCGTCCAGGTTCGCGTAATGATACCAGCCAATTGGTTCTCACATGGAAAATCTGTAATACTATCCAAATAAGAAAATATCAAAGGCGTTGCACACTCATCACCTACCGACGGAAAGCCTAAAAATGTCGCGCTGGTATCCGCCAAACAATCGATGGTTCGATTAACACATTCGAGGGTGGGTGCTAATTGGTCTTTAATGTTGAGGTAACTGGTACAGGATTGCCCAGTGGTGACGTCTTGCATAATCACCCTTAGGGTGTCATTGATATAACTCGAAAGATCCACCAATGCCACATCAAGAGCTGAATAAATTTCAGTCCCCGATAAAGTTTGCAACACCAATTCCTTCTGACCTTCACAAGTGGTTTCGTCTGTTAACAAAAAACTACCTACCAAAGTGAGTTCACAAAATTGGTCTAAGGCCACCTCTAATGGATTATTGGGATCCGACCCTACACAATTCGTACACTGCCCAATAAGTTGATGGGGAAGTGCCGCAGCAAGAGCCGACAAAAGCAGGCTGAAAAAATATTTTTTCATTTTCCGGTATTTATATGATACCAGTCTAAGAGAAAATATCGTGCCAAAAAATTAAATAAAAAAAGCCCCCCTCCAAAGTTTAACTGGAGAGAGGCCATCCCAAAAACCGATTTAATCTTTATAAATTAATGCATAAATATATACAATTCATTCTAATATTAACGCTGGGACAAATATAAAGTTCTTTAATAAGTTAGTCAAATACTTTATTAAAAACTCAAACCAAAAGTAACTTCGTGAGACCCAGAATTATAGTTTTGGAATTTTTGTAACGAAATATCATAAGAGTAATACAATTCAAAAAATGACCATTTGGTACCTAACAGCATGCCAGTTGTCCCTAATGATCTATAGGAGAAGCCCGTAATCAATTTTTCATCCATAAATCCTGCCTTTACGTTCATATCAATTTGAAAAGGAACATTCTGGATTTGTCTAACCAAAATAGAGGGTTCAATAGAAAAATTGGAATAGGGGAATTCAAATCGATGACCAGCATGAACTAAATAATATCTAAAAGACATCCCATCGTTAATCCCCGATTCAATTTCATCTAATCTAGCCATTACTAAATTGGTAAAAGCTACCCCTATAAACGTTTTGTCATAAAAGCGCCCGTAGAGTCCTAAAGTAGCATCTAGTATGCTCTTTCCATTGATAAATTGGTTGCCTAAAGGATCATTTAAATCGTAAAAGTTGCTCTCCAATACTCGATTGTGCAAGGTAGATTGCATATAATCCGTCGAAAGTCCTGCGCTAAAGGCAGCATTATCGCTGATTTTAAACTTAAAAGCAAAATTCAATCTGGCTCTTATCTGATTCAAATTGGCCGCCGTCTGATTGAATAATCCTAAGCCCATTCCAAAATTAGTACCTATTGCACCGCTATATTGCACAGCTGCTGCCTGCGGGGCATCTGGAATTCCAATCCATGAAGCTCTTGCATTAGCTCTAAAATGTTGCTGCCCATCAAACCCGATAGCACCAGGATTAATCAATTCAGGGGCAATGAGGTAATGGCTCAAAGAAATATGATCCTGTGCCTTTATTTGCCATCCCAGGAACAAGGTAGTTGTTAAAATAAATAGTTGTTTCATAATGTAATCGGTTATAAAGGGAATGTATTTTTTAGTCTAATAATATATTGAAGGATCCTTTTAATTGCTGAGTATTACCATCTGCGTCTGGATATTCTAATACAAAATAATATGCGCCTTCTGCTAAAGGCAGACCATCAATATTAGTACCTGACCAACTGTTGTCATAATTCTGGGCTTGATAAACCAATTGACCCCAGCTATTAAAGATTTGCAGCAAATTGTCACTTAACTCATCCACACAATTAATAATAAATAAATCATTAAAGCCATCGCCATTGGGAGTCATTACTGGACTGGATTCCTGGCAGGGAAATCTTCTGTCTAATATTTGAGCAATGGTATTGGTTTCATCTTCTGCTTGACAACCTCTTGAATCCGTAACAAATACCTGATATTCACCCGGACAAAGGTCCACCAAATCAGCGGTATTTTGGCCAATAGCACCTGCCCAAACATAATTGTATGGAGCAGTTCCACCTGATACCGAAGCAGAAGCCGTTCCATTACAGCCGTCATCAGCTGCTGTTGCACTAACTGTTATGGTAATCGGATCCGCTTGTCCTATTTCGAAGTCCATAGTAGCTTGACAATTATTAGCATCAGTTACGGTTACCGTATAATCCCCAGCACCAACCTCATATAACCCAAAACCAATATCTGAAGTACTCCATCTATATCTAAAGGCAGGAACGCCTCCAGTAGCATCCGCTTCAATAGCTCCATCTACACTACCAAAACACTCCGCATCCTTAATTTGAGCACTAACCGCAATGGGACTTGGAGCATTGACCGTATAAGAGGTAGTTGCGACACAACCAAAACTATCAGTTACCACCGCCTCATAAATGCCTGATCCTACTTCTGATAATTCAGCCGCTGTTCCCTGTGATGCGTTATCTAAGAACCACTCGTAGGTATAAGTCCCTCCTCCTTGCAATCCAGACGCAATAAGTTGTCCATCATTGCTATCACTACAAGAGATATCAAATCCATTAAAATTTGTTGATGCAGTAATACTAGCTTCCAAATC
>JBEAPR010000079.1:0-4067 GCA_041164265.1 Bacteroidota bacterium
AAATCTTTTAAATCAGCCATTTTA
The DNA here is from genome assembly GCA_041164265.1 of Bacteroidota bacterium. GTDB lineage: Bacteria > Bacteroidota > Bacteroidia > Chitinophagales > Saprospiraceae > CALAZP01. Next base: position 25 of record JBEAPR010000079.1, read on the forward strand.
ATGGTTTTTTAGTTGTACGATAAATATAAATATCGTGCGTTAACACTTGGAAGCCAAATTAAATGGTTTGCCTTATTGCACGGTTTCGGCAAACCAAAGTCATTTACGATGCCCTCTCCTCCAAAGCTTTTACTAAACCTGATAGGGTATTTCCTCCAGATTTAAGCGCACTGACCACATTCTTGGCAGGAGATTGTAACAAAGAAATAATATCCCCAATCAAATCTTCTTTTGACTTTAAATTAGCCAAAGAATCAATTTGATCATCTCCAACGTAAATACTCGTATCGATATAAGCAGCCTTTAAAATTGGCCTGCTATTTGTCTTTCTAAACTCCTTTATAACTTTAGCTGGAGAATTTCCAACTTCAGTAAATAAAACAGCAGTTGGACCTGAAAGATGTTCATATAAACCTTCATAACCTCTGCTATCATCAAAGGATTCTAATGCTTTCTTTAATAATGTATTTTTTACTACTCTAATCTCAATATTTTTATCGTAGCAAAGCTTTCTAAATTCATTTATTTTTTCAACTGTAAGTGTAGAAGAATCAGCTAAGTATAAAAATTGGTTGTTTTCCAATTTACCCTTTAGTTCTTCGATTGTTGCAGCCTTTTCCGCTTTTGTCATGATTATTGTTTTAACTGGGCTTAGCGAATAGTTTTAGTATCAATTTTAACCCCCGGACTCATAGTAGTTGCCACTGTAACAGACTTAAAATAAGTGCCTTTTGCAGAAGAGGGCTTCATTTTTTGTAAAAGAGAAAGCAATTCATTAGCATTCTCGGTCAATTTATTGGCATCAAACGATACCCTTCCTATTGGGGAATGTATGATACCAAACTTGTCAACACGAAATGAAATTTTTCCCTTCTTTACATCAGAAACGGCAGCTGCCACATCAGGGGTTACAGTCCCGGTCTTGGGATTAGGCATTAAACCTCTTGGACCTAGTGTTCGTCCAATACGACCTACTTTTGCCATAACCTGTGGCATAGCTATAACAACGTCAACATCTGTCCAACCTGCTAACACCTTGTCAATGTATTCATCTAATCCAGCGTAATCCGCCCCAGCATCCAAAGCTTCTTTTTCTTTATCTGGTGTACAAAACACCAAAACTCTTTTTACCTTACCCGTTCCATGAGGAAGGGTAACCGATCCTCGAATAGCTTGATCAGCCTTTCTAGGATCCACTCCTAAGCGAATGTGAAGGTCAACTGAAGCGTCAAACTTAGTGGTATTGACTTCCTTGACCGTAGCCATAGCTTCTTCAATCCCATAAAATTTATCAGGATTTACTTTTTTGTTTGCCTCGGCTCTTTTTTTTCCAATTTTTGCCATTATTAAAAATTTTTGAGGTAAAACGTCTTAAAGACTCCCTCTTCATTAAAAATTATTCTGCCGTTGCTTCCCAAGGAGCAACGCCATCAACTTTAAGACCCATACTTCGAGCTGTACCAGCGATCATCTTCATAGCTGATTCTATGGAAAATGCATTCAAATCAGACATTTTATCTTCAGCTATTGCCTTAACCTGATCCCAGGTTACTGAGCCTACTTTATCTCGATTGGGCACACTTGATCCTTTTTTCACCTTAGATGCGTCCATTAATTGTACCGCTGCAGGAGTTGTCTTAACAACAAATTCAAAAGACTTATCCTTGAAAACAGTTATTACCACCGGTAATACCTTTCCCATAGATTCAGAAGTCTTAGCGTTGAAACGCTTGCAGAATTCCATAATGTTAACTCCCTTGGCACCAAGAGCCGGACCTACTGGTGGGGCTGGATTTGCCTGGCCACCTTTTACTTGCAACTTGATGATGTATTCTACTTCCTTTGCCATTTTTTTAATTTTAGGCTATCGTCAATTAATAAATAAACTATTTATGATGTCCTCTCCACCTGCATAAAGTTGAGCTCCACCTCCGTTCCTCTTCCAAAAATCTTTACTACTACTTTTAGCTTCTTCTTCTCTTCATTAATCTCTTGGATATCTCCGACAAACTCCGTGAAAGGACCATCTATAATCTTAATGGTTTCGCCAACAATAAAAGGCTCAATTAAAGCTTCGGAAGCACCAAGTGTTTCGTCTACTTTACCCAGCATTCGATTGGCTTCACTTTCTTTCATAGGGATGGGATTCTCCTTTCCCAAAAAGTGAATTACATTAGGAATATTGGCAATTAACTGCACCAAATCACCTGACAATTTACCCTCAATTGCTTCCACCAAAATATATCCTGGAAGAATATTACGTTCTGAAATCATTTTCTTACCCCCTCTAATTTTGTACACCTTTTCCGTAGGAACCAAAACTTGAGTAACCACATCTTGCCAGTTATTACGCTGAATTTCAACGTCAATTCTTTCTTTGATTTTACGCTCCTTACCGCTAATAACTCTTAATGAATACCATTTCTTATCTGCCATTCTATATACTTTTAGAGGCTGTAGACTTGGTCTAACAATCCTTTAGAAATAGCATCCATAACAAAAATAATTAGCGCTAATATCAAAGAAGCTACTAAAACTAACACAGCACTACTTTGTAGACTAGACCACGATGGCCAGGATACTTTGTGAAGCAGTTCATTGTAACTTTCCTTAACATAAAGAACCAATCTGTTAGATTCCATCTTTATTCAATTTTGCAGGGGAGACAGGAATCGAACCCGCAGCCTACGGTTTTGGAGACCGTCGCTCTACCAATTGAGCTACTCCCCTATTGAGTATTTATCTTGAAGCAAAAGGATAAACCCCCTAATGGAGGTTTATCCTACTATATTACTTCGTATATATCTTGAAATTCTAATTGAATTAATCTAGAATTTCAGTAACCTGACCTGCACCAACGGTACGGCCACCTTCTCTAATCGCAAATCTTAAACCTTTCTCCATAGCGATTCTGTTGATAAGTTTAACTTCCAAGGAAACGTTATCACCAGGCATCACCATCTCAGATCCTTCAGGTAACTTAACGTCACCAGTAACATCTGTGGTTCTAAAATAAAACTGAGGTCTATACCCATTGAAGAATGGCGTATGACGACCACCTTCATCTTTACCTAGAACGTAAACTTCACATTTGAAGTGAGCATGGGGTTTAACAGAACCAGTCTTACAAATAACTTGACCCCTCTTGATCATATCTTTATCAATACCTCGAAGCAACAAACCAGCGTTATCACCAGCTTCACCTCTATCAAGAATCTTACGGAACATCTCAACTCCAGTGATGGTTGACTTTAAAGGCTTCTCACCTTCAGGCATCATACCAACGATTTCAACTTCTTCACCAACATTGATAACCCCTCTTTCAATTCTACCTGTTGCTACCGTACCTCTACCAGTAATAGAGAATACATCTTCAACGGGCATCAAGAAAGGCTGATCAACCAATCTTTCTGGTTCAGGAATCTGCTCATCAACAGCAGCCATCAATTCTTTGATAGCAGCTACCGCACCGGCATCTCCTTCCAAAGCTTTTAATGCAGAGCCTTTGATTACAGAAGCGTTATCTCCATCATAAGAATACTGGTTTAATAACTCTCTTACTTCCATATCAACCAATTCCAGCATTTCCTCATCGTCAACTAAATCAACCTTATTAAGGAAAACAACAATATTAGGAACACCTACCTGTCTTGCCAGTAGAATATGCTCTCTAGTTTGCGGCATAGGACCATCTGTTGCAGCAACAACAAGAATAGCTCCGTCCATTTGAGCAGCACCGGTAACCATGTTCTTAACATAGTCAGCGTGACCTGGACAATCCACGTGTGCGTAGTGACGATTAGTAGTTTCGTATTCTACGTGAGCAGTGTTAATAGTAATACCTCTCTCCTTTTCTTCAGGAGCAGCATCAATTGAGTCATAACTCTTGCTTTGAGCAAGTCCATCGGCAGACAATACAACAGTAATAGCCGCGGTAAGGGTTGTTTTACCGTGGTCTACGTGGCCAATCGTCCCGATATTGACGTGAGGTTTCGTTCTTTGGAAGGTTTCCTTTGCCATCGGTAATTTTTTTTGGATACGTG
>JBEAPR010000080.1:0-8198 GCA_041164265.1 Bacteroidota bacterium
AGGGTGAGTTCAATAGAAATATTTCCGAAGTATTGGTCAATTTTTTCTCCTGGAATAAGTTTTTTATTAGGTTTAATATAAAATCTTTCAATAGTTTCAACGGAGGTTGAGTCACCTGCAAAGGTTCGCCGGTCTGCTATTTGTAACCTGTAGGGTAGGGTTTTAATCTTTTCTTTCAACCAAAAGGCAAAAAACTGGGCATCTCTTGTACTGTAGCCCATTTGTTGAAAGTGAATAACAAAACCCTTAGTACTTTGACCATTCAAAAAATCTAGGGTATTTAAAGGAGCCTCAGGGTTGACTACATAAAGTGAGTATTGATCTGACAACCAATTGACTAATTTGCGAAGTACAAGGGTATTGCGCCAAAAATCATAGTCTTCTTTAAAATTTCTCGAAAAGGTCATCACCTCATGGACGATAGGATTAGAGGCAGAGCTTTGCTCCGCCTCTTTAAATAGTTGAGTAATTTTGTCCCAAAATTTGCTCACGTAATTAATATTTTGCAGGTGTTCCAAATTCAGGTATGGCGCTTTTTATGAAAGACTTTAGGTGTTCATTGGAAGACTTTAAATCTTCTGCGCGCAAGTACATCATATGGCCACTTTGATATCCTTCAAATCTAAGTCTATCTTTCATTTTACCACTTGGATCAAGTTGCCAAAGGGTATATTTGGCTTCAAAATAAGTTGTTGCTCCATCGAAATAACCGGATTGAACCATAACTTTCATATAGGGATTTTGTGCCATAGCCAATCGTAATTGTTCGCCTGTTCTATCTCTTGATCGATCCCAAGGGTTAACGGGTCCAAACATATTGTATTTAACTTCAGTTTGGTAATTTAAGTGATTTTTAAAATAGTAATTAATAGCTGGGGTAAAAGAGTGTAGCCAGGAATCTAATTCAGAATTATAATCTGGTCGAACTCCCGCTTCTTGTTTGTCGATTCCCTTATATCTAGAATCCAATCTTCCTACGGTATACCCTCCTTTTTCACGAAGTAAATCTTTCCAAAAGAAAGAAGTGGGGACATCTAAATTATGTTGTAAGATGGTATGAGCAGAAAGGCCAGAATACGCTGCCATTTTATCAGCAATAGCTTTCTTTTCATCTTCGGGTAAAAATCCGCCTTTAGCCATAGCTGGTAATAATTCGTTGATGGTATAATCTTCCACTTCTTCTAAAAGTATTTCCAGCTCTTTATTTTGATGTTCAGCAGTTAATACTTTATGGTACCATGCTGCTGCTGCAAAATAAGGCAGGCGGTTAGCTGCTTCTACTGGGCCATCTCTTTCGATGCCCAGCTCTGTTGGGCTGACCAAGATGACTCCATTGATAAACATCCATTGGTTGTTTTGTAATTCGTGAGCAAGTCCTGAAACTCTGGTAGTACCATAGCTTTCTCCAATTAAGAATTTGGGAGAAGCCCACCTATTAGTTCGCGTAACAAAGGTGTTGATCCATTCTGCCAGGTATTTTATATCTGCATTAACTCCGAAGAAAGTCTCTCGTTTGGTTTCGTGATCTATAATTCTAGAATAACCAGTATTAACTGGATTAACAAATACTATATCCGCTTCATCTAATATGGAATGGGGGTTGTCCTTAACACCGTAAGGTTGTATGGGGTAACCTTCATCATCTATCTTCAAAATTTTAGGGCCAGTATAAGCGAGGTGCATCCATACAGAAGCGGATCCAGGGCCTCCGTTGAAGGATATAACCAAGGGTCTGGCATCTTGATTTTTAATATCAGAACGCTGGTAATAGGTATAAAAAAGGGATGCAATGGTCTCTCCTTTGTCATTCCAGACCGGTTGAGTCCCTGCTGTAGCTGTATAAGGGATGGATTTGCCACGGATAGTTACCTGATGTTCGGTAACAACTTGATGATCAGGTTCAAGTGTTCTGCCTTGTCCGAAGGAGATGGTGGCTCCTAAAAACAGTAGCAGGGTAATTAAATTGAATTTCATGGATAAAATTTTATTGATTAAGATAATTTATTGTTGTTTAGTTTTCCGAAATTATAGCCTCGGCTTCTATTTCCACTAAGTATTCCTCTCCAATTAAGGGAGCGCCTACCATGGTATTAGTGGGATGGTGGTTGGCAAACCTTTTACCCATAGCTTCTGCAACAGGTTTCCAAAAGGAGGTATCTGAAATAAAAACTCTAGTTCTAACTACGTGATGTAATTGAGCTCCTAAGGATTGAAGAGCTCCTTCGATTTTATCTATAATAAAATGAGTTTGTGCAGCGGGATCTTTCCCTCCTATCAAACGGCTGTTTAACGTAGCAGTAGTACCTGAAACCTTTATGGTATTATTAATTTTTATTGCTCTGCAATACCCGGCAATAGGTTCCCATGGGGTTCCTGAATATACCCTTTGTGTCCCTCTTTCATCTGTTACCACTTCATATGGTGGCGGAAAATTTTCAATATGGTGACTTAGGTCTCCTGATGCAGTTAAATAGGGAGGTAAGCGATATTCATCTCCACAATCCCCTGGAATTGGGTTGAGTTGTTCTGCCAGGTTTAAAATATTTTGATATTGTTCTTCGGACAACGATTGTTCTAGTATTTTTTGATTCTCCACTAAATGGTTAGAGGAGCCTAATCGGGCTCCAATGATAATGGCTGCTACGGCTGGGTTTTGTAATGAAAAACGAGCTGCTAGATGAGCAATACTTTGATTTTGAAGATCAGGAGTTTGGTTTATCATCTGATGGAGTTGTTTGAGAACCGATTTAAATTTCATCCAGCCTCCAGCGGCTTGGATAAAGCGGTAGTATTTCATTTGAGACCAAGTTGTTTTTGATTCATTTGGATCAATATCTCGATCTAGCCAACGATTTGATAAAAAGCCTCCTGCTAGTGTACCGTATGCCAAGAGGTGTACTCCATATTTTTGACAGAGTTGGATCCAATCTTTTAAAGCCCTTCGATCTAGAATAGAGTGGCTAATTTGATTACTCACTAATGGAATGCCTGATATCAGGGCCATTTCAAAGTGTATGGCATCAAAATTGGTAACGCCTAGATTTTTAATGAATCCTTTTTCTTGAATTTCCTTAAGCATGAAGAGGGTATCTAACCACGATGGGTCAGCATAATTCCAAGCGTGAAATTGTAATAAATCCAAAGTGGAAGATTGCAGGCGATCTAAAGCTTTTTCAACCGAGAATTCTACCTCTTTTCTGGATATTTTACCGGGAGGTGGTACCCATTTGGTCAGTATCTGATATTCGAATTGACCTTCATATTTTTTATTAAATAATCCAGCGACTTCTTCAGCAGTTCCATAGTGATCAGCCATATCAAAAGTGGTAAAGCCGGATTCAACATACCGGATCATATCCTCAACAGCTTTTTCCCGATCTACAGGTTCGCCATTTCTTTCCATATCTGCAATCTGCCACATACCTGTGATAATTGGAGATATGGCCAGTGTATTGGAAAGTTTAACGCTTTTCATTCTCATTACTCAACTTTTTGATTGGTTTTGTAAAAATAAATGGCAGCCCCTATGCTCATGACGACCAGATAAGTTGGAGTGGATTTTAGATACCAGATTTGGGAAGAAACCACAAGGTCCTTGTAGAGATGTATTCCCAAAAAAACAGTCATTAAAATCAAGCCTATAGCTCCAACCGCCTTCCTTGACTTATTCGTATTAAAAATTTTTATGTTATTGGCAATTAGAGGTTGGCGACGATCAATCAATAAAAGGGTGATACACATTAAAGTAAAGTTAATCATCATAGCAGTAACCATGATATCTATACCCAAGAAAAAATCGCCAGCAAAATGACTGCCAATAATTCCAACAGAAGCCATAGTACCGGATAATAATAATGCATTTGTGGGTGTTTTACTTGTTATCCCTACTTTTGAAAAAATCCTAGGAAAAATTCCATCAGAAGACCAAGCAAATGTTAATCTAGAAACGGACAGCAGCATTGCTGGAATATCGTTTACGAGAGCGATTCCCGCTCCACCAATTATAAGCGCTCCCATGAATGGGGAAAGTAATGGGGCCAATAACCCAGGAGCGGTGATGTCTTCTATCATAGCTCTTTGAGCGATATATGGCCAAGGAACTGCGTGGTAAACGGCATAGGTAAACAGAAAGTAGAAAGAACCTACAATTAATATGGTTAATCCTATTGCAAGAGGAATATTAGTAGATGGATTCTTAGCTTCACCACCTGCCTGCGCAATGGAATCAAAGCCGATAAAACTAGAGAAAAGGATGGAGGCTGCACCAAATATAACAGGAATACTATAGGATGTTTGGGTCTGAGATGGAATTGAAATTTCAGAAGCTCTTAAAAAATCCGAATGATCAAAATAAAGGCCCCAAAAAATTACTAGACACCCCATTCCAAACATGAGAAGCATGAGGGGGATAAGGGCTTTTTTATAAAAAGAATTCCCCTTTAAGTTGATGATGACAAAGGTCCAAACTAAAAAAAGGGATAGTAAAACTCTTACTTTGCCCAAACTTAAAAATTGACCTGCTTCTTTCCACTCTAATGCAATAGTCATGTCCCTTATAAACGGAATAGCCAGGTAACTCACTACACCAATAATAATGGATAATCCAAACCATTGGGAAAAACTCGCGATAAATCCCAAAAACTTATTCAGCCCCTTGGAAACATATATATAGCTTCCCCCGGGTTCAGGTAGTGCTGAACCTAAAGCAGCATAACTTAAAGCTGCAAATATTGCAGGGATGGCAGCAATTAAGAAAGCTGTCAATACTTGATCTCCAATTCCTGGTATGCTGCGGTGAATCATAAAGGGTACGATATAAACAGATGCACCCAACATCGAACAAATACCTGTTGCTGAAAGTGCAAAAAGTCCTATATCTCTATTTAATTGTGATTTCATATCCTAGTCTGTTCTTAAATAATACTACGTTGGTTGATGATCCAAATTATTTAATTGCTTTGTCTTTTCTGTTCTTAATTAATTGGTTTTACAGCATTTAATAATCTTGAAATTTTGATTAATTTGGACCTAATAGTAATTGAACTGAAAAGTTAGTAAAAATGACTCGTTGTAATACCTTTAATTTTAGCCTAATTTTATTTCTCCTCATAGGTATGGGAAATTCATATCTATTGGCCTATACAGACCCCATAAAAGCACCATCAATCAGTGTTAGTATTGAAAACAAACTCCCATTTTTGGTAAATTTTTATAAAGAATTGCATCAAAACCCGGAGGTTTCTCTTCAAGAGGAAATGACTTCTGCAAAGTTAGCTGAAGAATTAGAGCAACTCGGTTTTGAGGTTACCACTCATTTTGGAGGATTTGGAATTGTTGCTATCCTAAAGAATGGGCCCGGCCCAACGATTCTATATCGAACGGACATGGATGCATTGCCTATGCCTGAGAAAACCAATCTAGATTACGCTAGTCAAAAAAGCATTACTATGGACGGTATTGAATCTGGGATTATGCATTCCTGTGGGCATGATATGCACATGACTAATTGGATAGGCACGGCTATGGTCATGAGCGAGCGAAAGTCAGAATGGAGCGGTACATTAATGCTAATAGGACAACCTGCGGAGGAAATAGGAGCAGGGGCAAAGTTGATGTTGGATGAAGGACTCTATGCTACTTTCGGAGTACCTGACTTCGGGTTTGCCCTACATTGTAATCCAACTATTCCGGCGGGGCAAATTGGAGTAGGGCCCGGATATACCATGGCTAATGCCGAAATAGTGGATATCTCCATAAAAGGTATTGGAGCACATGGAGCAAGTCCTCATATGTCGGTTGATCCGATTGTTTTGGCGAGTATGATGATAATGGATATTCAAACTATTGTTAGTAGAAATGTTAAGCCCATAGAAAGTGCCGTAATAACGGTGGGTGCCATTAAAGGGGGAACCAAACACAATATTATTCCTGATGAAGTCTCTCTAAAGATAACGGTTCGAACCTTTAAAGACGATGTGCGATTGATGATAAGAAAAAGAATCAATGAAATAGCAAGGGGAGTTGCCATTGCTGCTGGATTGCCTGAATCTTTAATGCCAATAGTGACCTATAACGAGAGCTATACCCCAGCTAATCTTAATTATCCTGAAATGGTAGACCAATTAAAAGTGGCAGCTGAAAAAGTAATTGGATTAGAGAATGTAGTGAATGCAGAACCTCAATTAGTAGCTGAAGATTTTGCAAGGTACGGGCAAACAGAAGATCGAGTTCCTACAGTTTTGTATTGGTTAGGAACTGTACCGGATGAAAGACTTGATGCTGAAATGCTCCCCGGATTACATTCCCCATTTTATTATCCAGCTCCAGAAAAGTCTATTCAAACCGGTGTAGGGGTTTCAACTCAATTATTATTGGATTTATTGAAACCTTAAGAATTTTGGTCTAACTGAGAACCGAAGGACTCCTTGTTTTTTAATATTTTTTAATGAAATATTATAGAGTCATCTGCTCCCTAGACTTATTTTTTGTTAATCTGAAGAATATCCTTTGCTCTCCATAAGATATATCAATTACATTAGATTGAGTTGGAAATACCTCCATAAGATAATCTGCTTGTATTTCAAGCATCTGAGCTTTGTCGGGTTGAGGTAAATTATCTTTGTAAACGGCAGTCAACAAATAAATGGATTCCTGATAATCAGCCGTTAATTCTTCTAGATCCATTGCCCATCTATGATTATTATTGACTTTATTGGGGATCAAGTGCTTTTTCAAATAACTTTTGATTTGAGGGAGATTTTTTATTCCTAAATTTTCAATGGTGGAAATTTCTTGTTCATTGAAATGGTTAGCCAATGCGGTTTGTAAATCATCACTAAAAATTTTTATCTGAATTTCTAATTTACTTTGATTTTCTGCTAAAACCATTTTGGAGGTACTTAGATATAAAGCGTGAAAAGGAACGTTAAAAAAGAAACAGATAAGTAGATTTATCATGGTATCAATTATTCATCAGGAGTGAGTTTCCATCTTTTATGACTCCAAAGCCAATAAGAGGGATTTGCTTTTATTTTGGCCTCCACAATAGCCGCGTATTTTTCAGTTATCCAGCCATGAGGAGTATTTTGAGGTTCATCGGTAATAAGCTCAAGATGAAGAAGATAGCCGCCAGTTTGAGAGCCATCTACATGGGCAAAAAATACAGGTATATTCATTTTTTTTGCCATTTTTTCTGCTCCGTGAAAAAAGGCAGTTTTCTGATTTAAGAAATTGACCCAATGACTGCTTATGGTATTAGAGGGAGTTTGATCAGCTACCATATAAATAGCAACTTGTTTGTCTTTAAGACTCAATATTTTTTTTACATCATGCATAGAAACCAAAATAGAACCAAATTTAGTTCTGGTTTTGACAATCCATTGGTTAAACCATTTATTTTTCAAGGGTTTAAAAACTGCAGCAACCCGATCATTAGACTTTACCCCTAAGGCCGTACCTGCATATTCCCAATTTTGAAAATGGGCAGTTAAAATAAAACAACTGGTTCCCTTAGATAAATATGCTTCTAAGAGGTCATAATTCAATACTTTCACTTTTTTTAAAAGTTGATCAGCAGAAAAGGTGCCCAGTATAAAAGTCTCGATAATTAGACCAGCCAAATACTTGTAAAAACCCTTTTCAATTCTTTTTATTTCTTCTTTTGAATAAAGGGGAAAAGAGTTTTTTAAGTTGGATGCTACTACTCTTCTGCGATACTTTAAGAGGTAAAATAATATCCAATATAATCCATAGGAAAAGGACCGCTGCATCATTTATCCTTCAATCATTTGTTTTTCTAACTCTTCTAATGGAATTCCCTTAGTTTCCGGAACTTTAAGATATACCCAAATTGCTTGCAGTACCATCATCGAGGCAAAGAATAAAAATACAGGAGCAGGACCAATAGACTCAAATAAGGAAGGTATAAAAGAGGGAATAATCGCTGCTAATACCCAATGAATGGATACGCCAAATGCCTGTCCAGAACTTCTCAAGTGGTTGGGAAATATTTCAGCGATAAATACCCAAATCACTGTTCCTTGACCTATTGCATGGGCTCCGATAAACAAGAACAGGAATACGGGAATAACCACTCCTCCCCAGTTGAAGTAAAAAGCAGCTGCTACCATAGAAAGCGATATGATATATCCGGCTGAGCCAATATACAATAATTGTTTTCTCCCCATTTTATCAATTAA